>JBJEDD010000308.1:0-5272 GCA_051871715.1 Muribaculaceae bacterium
AGACATCTTCATGCTCGCCGAGGCTACCGAGCCCGAGTTGATGGCTCACGCCTTCGATATGGGCTACAATTGGCCCATGAAGGACCTCTTCAGCCGCATCGCCGCCACTCAGGGGCAATATACCTTTGCCGACGCACAAGGCAATGTGCGCCAATTTGACGAGGCACATGCCGCCGACATCTACAAATTGCTCGATGAGCAAGCAGCCACCTACCCCGGCGACTCGTTCCTGATGAATATGATTACCAACCACGACCTCAACTCGTGGGAGGGCACCGAATTTGAGCGCCTGGGCAAGTTGCAGCAAGCATTTGCCGTGCTCACCTTCACCCTGCCGGGCATGCCACTGATATATACCGGACAAGAAGTGGGACTCGACCGCGCACTAGAATTCTTCAAGAAAGACACCCCGCCGGCATGGGGCTCCAATCCCAAGGTGAGCAACTTCTATCAGGCACTGTGTAGCCTGCGCCACAGTTTCCCCGAACTGAACTGCGGCACCCAAGGTGCAACAATGGAGATACTGCCCACAGCATCGCAGGACGTGATAGCCTTCCGCCGCGGTGAGATAGTGGTGATAGTCAATCTCAGCGCCGAGGAGCAAAAACTCTTCAACGAGAAGCCACGCATCGGCGGTATGTGCGAATTCTTCACCGGAGCGACAGCCATTCCCGACACCCTGCCGGGTGGTGGCTTCCTGGTATTCAACAAATAAGACTAACGAGCAACGGCAAGGGTGAGCCGCGCTCCATCGACAATGGTGGATAGCGGGAACTCAATAGCCGGATTGTTATCAATAGCGATTAAACGGAGGTCGGCGTATGGAGCAATCTTATACGCCGCCTCTTTTTTGGTCCATGCCAGCAGGAGCGCCTCGTCGTCGGTACCATAAATGGTGAGTTCGGCAGGGGTGAGAAAACGCTCGGCGACACGCTCCAATTGGCGAGGTCGCGGCTCCTCGATGTCGATGCCAATGGGTCGAGATGGGTCGAGAGCCACAGCGACGAGGTGGCGCGAGTGGCTGATAGAGATGTGCAGGTCCTCGCGCCCGGGGATAAAGGGAGCGCCATCCGGGCGATGGTCGATGATCGCCTCTGCGCCCAAGGCATCAGCCACTACTCGAGCGGCACAGCGGCGCTCGGCGGCGCGTTGCTTTTCGCCCGGGCAAGGCTCGATAGGAGCGACAATGATGGTTGTGGTGCCGGAGGTGATGGTCATGGTCGTAGAGATTGGAGCGAGCGCAGCATATCCTCCTCGAGGATATTGATAATCGGCGAGATGGAGTCTATATTTGCACACGCCCGTGGGTCGTCAAAGACGAGAGCGCCGCTGACAACAATCGAGGCATTGTCGGTGGCAAGGAACTGCAGAGGCGTGGCAGCACCCTCGACAACGAGGGCGAGGATGTCCATGCCGGCAGGATTGAGCCACTCGTCGCGACGGAAAGGCAGGTCGCCGGCATTGAGCAAGAGGCGCTGCATGCGATTGGCTTTCACCTCCTCAAGGTCATCAGATGAGGTAAAAGAGATGTGCCAGGTGGCTCCAAAGGCAGGGTAACGCACGTCGAGCCAGTCGGGACGCGGTCGGTCGGTGACGGCATCGGCATTTACGCAAAAATGGATGAGCAAGGAGTCGACATCAACCATCGCCGTATCAAGGGTGGCGACGCGAGGGTAAGCATAGCGCCGTGGCACGGCGTCGGGGTTACCGGCACAGGCGGCGAGGAGCGCCGCGAGGATTATCGCCACGGTGGCTCTCATGCCGTCTGCTCGTCGGGCATCACCTTGACGCGGACGCCGGTGATGCGGTGGTCGGAAATATCGAGCACGAGGAAGCGGCAGCGCCCATAGACCAGCGACTCCTTCTCCTTGGGGAAGTCGCCCTTGATGGCGAGGAGCATGCCGGCGAGGGTCTCGGCATCCTCGCAGACCTCGGCATAGTCGGCTTCGTCGAGCTCGGTGATGCGGAAGAAGTCGTTGAGGAGGGTGCGGCCCTCAAATTCGTAGGTGTTGTCGCGGAGACGGCGATAAGTGGTGTCGGGGGTGTCGTACTCGTCGTCGATGTCGCCGACGATTTCCTCGAGGACGTCCTCGAGGGTGACGATGCCACAGGTGCCACCATACTCGTCGACAACGATGGCGAGGTGCTGCTTGCGGGTGCGGAAGTCCTCGAGAAGGTCGTCAATCATGCGCGACTCGGGGACGAAGAATGGCTCGCGCAGGAGGGTGCGCCAATCGAATGAGTCGTCGACCTTGCCGATATAGGGCAACAAGTCGCGAGCAAAGAGAATGCCTCGGATATTATCCTCGCTCTCGTGGTAGACCGGCATACGAGCATAACCGCTGTCGATGACAATCTTCATCACGTCGCTGAAGGAGGCAGAGTCGGGAATATCAGTGATGTCGACACGCGGGGTCATAATCTCGCTGGCGTGGGTCTCACCGTATTTGAGGATACCCTCGAGGATTTCCTTGTCGCTGGATGAGGCATCGGCGGTGAGCTCGAGCGCCTGGCTTAGTTCCTCGCCGGTGATAGTTTCCTTGTTGCGGCGGACGATGCGGTTGACTATGACCGAGGAGCCGGCGAGCAACTTGGCAGCCGGAGCCAGCACCATATATATAAATGTGATGCCGGGGAGTGCGCGGCATGCCCAGCGGTCGGGATAGTTGCTACTATACAACTTGGGCAAAATCTCACCGAAGAGCAAGATGAGGAAGGTGAGGATTACCGATTGGAGGATGAAACTGAGCACCTCGCCCATACCCTGGAAGATCGGACCGAGGGCAAAGTTGGTGAGCACGACGATAGTCACATTCACCAAGTTGTTGGCAATCAATATGGTAGCGAGGAACTGCTCGGGTTTCTTGAGAAGTCGGCGTATACCCAGCCCATGGCGGGTATCATCGAGTTCGTCGAGTTGGGAGGGAGTGAGCGAGAAGTAGGCAATCTCGCTTGCCGAGATAAAACCGCTGAGGAAAAGGCAGGCGAGGGCAATAAGCAGAGCCACGATGGCGGTGACGCTCATTGTGGGAGCGCCCGTCATCGTGAGCAATATTTGATGCAACGGCTCGGCAGCCGGCAAAGGGTCTATATCCAAAACTACAAGAATTTAGTTAAACATCAGGTTGAGAAGGGAGTGCATCAGTTGATGATGTCGAAGTGGGTGTATGGGCGGAGCACCTCGGGAACGATGATTCCCTCGGGGGTTTGATTATTTTCCAAGAGAGCAGCCATGATGCGCGGGAGTGCGAGCGCCGAGCCATTGAGGGTGTGGCACAAGTGGGTCTTCTTGTCGGCGCCACGGTAGCGGCACTTGAGGCGATTGGCTTGATAAGTCTCGAAGTTGGACACCGACGAAACCTCGAGCCAGCGCTTCTGAGCAGCCGACCACACCTCAAAGTCGAAGGTAATAGCCGAGGTGAACGACATATCACCGCCGCAGAGGCGCAAGATGTGCCAGGGGAGCCCGAGTTTGTCGAGCAAGCCTTGTACATGGTCTTTCATCTCCTCGAGGGCAGCGTAGGAGTCTTCGGGGCGCTCGATGCGGACAATCTCGACCTTGTCAAATTGATGCAAGCGGTTGAGACCGCGGACGTCCTTGCCGTAGGAGCCGGCTTCGCGACGGAAGCATGCCGAGTAAGCGCAATTCTTGATGGGCAACTTGTCCTCGGAGAGGATGACATCGCGATAGAGGTTGGTGACGGGCACCTCGGCGGTGGGGATGAGGTAGAGATTGTCGAGGGTGACGACATACATCTGTGCCTCCTTGTCGGGGAGTTGTCCGGTGCCGTAGCCCGAAGCCTCGTTGACCACGTAGGGAGGCTGTATCTCGAGATAGCCGGCTTCGGAGGCTTGGTCGAGGAAGAATTGGATGAGGGCGCGTTGCAACTTGGCACCCTTGCCGATATATACAGGGAAGCCGGCGCCGGTAATCTTGACACCGAGGTCAAAGTCGATGAGGTTGTATTTGCGGGCGAGGTCCCAGTGGGGGAGAGCGTCGGCAGGCAGGTCGGGCATCGGGCCACCGGTCTTCTCGACGACGTTATCCTCGGCGGTGCGACCTTCGGGCACCATGTCACAGGGAATATTGGGGACGTTGAGCAAGATAGCGCGGATATCGGCTTCGGCTTGGTCGAGTTGGTCGGCGATAACCTTTTGGTCGGCTTTGATGGCTGCTACTTGAGCCTTGGCAGCGTCGGCGGCGTCGCGCTCGCCGGCTTTCATGTGAGCGCCAATCGAGGCAGCCAACTTGTTGAGGTCGGCAGCCATATTGTCGTTTTTGAGTTGGAGGGCACGACGGTTGTCGTCGAGTTTCATCACACGCGTGATGGCATCGCGACCATCGAAGCCCTTGACAGCCAATCGAGCGATTACGCGCTCGGGATCGGCTTTGATTTGCTGCATTGTGAGCATTGTATATAGCGATTTAGAATTGTTGAATTATGTTAATTATTTGGCGAGCAACTCCTTAACCTTAGCGGAGATAGCGCGACCCTCGGCACGACCGGCGAGCGCCTTGGTAGCGGTGCCCATCACCTTGCCCATATCGGCGGGTGAGGAGGCGCCCACAGCGGCGATTATCTTGGTGAGTTCGGCGGTCAATTCTTCGTCGGAGAGTTGCTTGGGGAGGTATTGCTCGATGACGGCAACCTCAGCCAACTCGGCAGAAGCCAACTCGGGGCGGTTCTGCTCGGAGTAAATTTTAGCGCTCTCGCGGCGTTGCTTAGCCATCTTGGTCAAAATCTTCAGGGCAGTGTCGTCAGACAATTCGCCATTGGCGCCCGGGGCGGTTTTAGCCTCGAGAAATTCCTTCTTGATGCCGCGCAAAGCCTCGAGGGTCACTTTGTCGCGAGCCAACATTGCTTTTTTGATGTCGTTGTTGATAGTTTCAAATAAATCCATAAGGCGTTATCTGTTTGTAGACCGCAAAGGTACAAAAAAAGCGTGAAAAACGTATCAGTAAAATGAAAATAAACGTCACAGCAATGGCGACAAAGCATTTACCAAAATTTTTAGAGCGAAAAAGTCCGAAAATACGTAAATCTTGAGAGCAAAAAAGTCCGAAAATACGTAAATTTATTCATAGTGTGCTGAGATGGGGGATTTTTTGAGGGTTTAAGCTGCGTATAAACGATATTGAAAGGTTGTGGTTTAGGGCTATCGTTTATTATTTATAGGGGGTAAGAGGAACGCTCGGCGTTTTGCACTTTCATTTTCCACGTTTTTTTCGTACCTTTGTCGCTAATTTCAAATATTTTATCATTGACTGAAG
>JBJEDD010000309.1:0-5221 GCA_051871715.1 Muribaculaceae bacterium
CGGTGTATATCTGTATGGAGTAGAGGACTGCGGCAACGAGGCACGACATCCCCGACATGCACTCGTAATTGCCGTAGACGGTATCAACGTACATACCCAGGCGGTCGGCGATGACAATTTTGAGGAATGCACCCCAGAGCATCCACCGTAGTCCTTGCACGCACTTGGCGTAGTCAAAGGGTCGTTGGGCTTTAATCTGAGGCAGTAGGTCGCCGGCTTTACTGATAGGGCCGGCAACAATCTGTGGGAAGAAGCCCACAAAGAGCATATAGTGCCACCAATTGTGCTCGGCACGGATGCGTTGATAATAAACGTCAAACAAATAGCCGACTGCCTGGAAGGTGTAGAAACTGATGCCCAGCGGGATTGCCCAATTCAACCCCGGCAAGCCGATGTGCATGCCGAGAGAGGCGAAAAGATCGGTGATATTGACTTGCAGAAAGTTGTAATACTTGAAAACAATTAATGGTAATAGGCTTATAATCAGCGATATGGTGATATATGAGCGCTTGCCGTAGGCATTACGACTCTCAATGAAGCGTGCGGCAAGATAGGTGGAAGCGGTGACTAAGAGCAAGAACAGACACCACACGGGGCTTGTCCACGCGTATAGCGCGTAACTGGTGATTAGCAATAGAGCGTTGGCGGCTTGCCGCGACTTGATGAGCGCTCGAAGCCCATAATAAATCACGAACACAGCCGGAAATATGTATAAAAAAGAGAATGAGTTGAAAATCATAATTGTAGCGAGGCTAAAAACGAAGACAAAGGTAATGATAAAAAAGGAAATAGTCAAGAAGCATCAAAAAAAGACCGAGCGAGTTGTCCCGCCCGGTCTTGGAACATTATGGAAATAAAGTACTTAGCCGCACTTGGAACTGCCGCAATTGGTGCAGATGAGGCAGCCTTCTTGGTAGACGAGGGTTTCTTGACCGCAGTTGGGGCAACGTTGACCCTTGGCGCTGGTGCCGTTGGGGAGGTACTTCTTGAGGGCACGCTCAACGCCCATTTTCCAGGTGTTGATGGATTGGGAGTCGAGTTCGAGACCGCCGACGAGTTTGAGAACTTGGTCGATGGGCATGCCGTAGCGAAGGACGCCCGAGATGAGTTTGGCGTAGTTCCAGTATTCGGGGTTGAACTTGTCGCTAAGGCCCTCGATGGTGGTCTTGTAGCCACGCTTGTTGATGAATTGGAAGTCGTAGCGCTTGTTGCCGTCGGCATCAATAGCCTTGATAATCTTGCCGTGGTTGACCGACTTGGGGCAGAAGATACCGTCGTCGTCATCGGCGAGACCGGTGA
The DNA here is from genome assembly GCA_051871715.1 of Muribaculaceae bacterium. Taxonomy (GTDB): domain Bacteria; phylum Bacteroidota; class Bacteroidia; order Bacteroidales; family Muribaculaceae; genus CAG-873. The sequence goes on from JBJEDD010000309.1 coordinate 1,300, forward strand.
AGATTTCGTAGGGCTTGCCGTCGATGAGACCGACGAAGGCAATCCATTTCTCCTTGTTGTTCTGGAAGCGGACTACGTCAGCCTCGAGCTCGATGGGTCGCTTGGCAACGTGGGGAGCGGGGAAGCCGGCTTCGTCGGCTGCGGGCTCGTCCTTTTTCTTCTTGCTGTTCTCCATAGCGACGAGAACGCCCGAGCGGCAACCATCACGGTATACTGTGCAGCCCTTGCAACCCGACTTCCATGCTTCGAGGTAGAGGCTGTTGACCACTTCCTCGCTGACATCGGAGGGGAGATTGATGGTCACCGAGATGGAGTGGTCGACCCACTTCTGTATGCGGCCCTGCATGTGTACCTTCTCGAGCCAATCGATTTCGTTGGCGGTGGCGCCGGCATAGGGTGAGCGAGCAACCAAGTCGTTGATTTCCTCCTGGGTGTAGTTGTTCTTGACCTCAATGCCTTTGACCTTCATCCAGTCGATGAACTTGGGGTGATAAACGATAAATTCCTCGAAGGCATCGCCTGTCTCGTCGACGTAGTCGATGGTGACGTTGGGGTCGTTGGGGTTGACCTTGCGGCGGCGCTTGTATACGGGCATGAAGACGGGCTCGATACCCGAGGTGGTGCGAGTCATGAGCGAAGTGGTGCCGGTGGGTGCGATGGTGAGGCAAGCGATATTGCGGCGGCCGTATTGCTTCATCTGCTCGTAGAGCGAGGGGTCAGCCTCGGCGAGGCGCTGCATGAATGGGTTGTTCTTCTCGCGGTCGGCATCGAAGATGGCGAAGGCTCCACGGCTGCGAGCCATATCAACAGAGGAGCGATATGCAGCGAGCGCCAACTCGCGGTGAACGGTCTCGGAGAATTGAGTGGCATCGGGGGTACCGTATTTGTAGCCGAGAGCGGCGAGCATATCACCTTCGGCAGTGGTGCCCACGCCGGTGCGACGGCCTTGACCGGTTTTGTGCTTGATTTTGAGCCAGAGGTTGCGCTCGGTCGACTTAACTTCTTCGGTCTCCGGGTCTTGGTCGATTTTGCTGAGGATAGCGTCGATTTTCTCCATCTCGAGGTCGATGATGTCGTCCATCATGCGCTGAGCGCGAGTGATGTGGCTGCGGAAGAGGTCGAAGTCGAAGTAAGCCTCGGGGGTGAAGGGGTTGACGACGTAGCTGAAGAGGTTGACAGCGAGGAGTCGGCAACTGTCGTAGGGGCAGAGCGGAATTTCGCCGCAGGGGTTTGTGGATATGGTGCGGAAGCCGAGGTCGGCATAGCAGTCGGGTAGGGACTCGCGAGTGATGGTGTCCCAGAAGAGGACGCCTGGCTCGGCGGATTTCCAAGCGTTGTGGATGATTTTAGCCCAAATGGCAGATGCGTCAACCTCCTTGGTGATATAAGGCTCGTTGGAGTCGACGGGGAATTGCTGGACGTAGGGAGTGCCCGACTCGGCTGCGCGCATGAAGTCGTCGTCGATGCGCACCGACACATTGGCGCCGGTGACTTTGCCCTCGACCATCTTGGCATCGATGAAAGCCTCGGCATCGGGGTGCTTGATAGATACGGTCATCATCAAGGCACCGCGGCGACCATCTTGGGCGACCTCGCGAGTGGAGTTGGAGTAGCGCTCCATGAAGGGGACGAGGCCGGTGGATGTGAGGGCGGAGTTCTTGACGGGAGTACCCTTGGGGCGGATGTGCGACAGGTCGTGACCTACGCCGCCGCGACGCTTCATGAGCTGGACTTGCTCCTCATCGATGCGGATGACGCCGCCGTAGGAGTCGGGGGTGCCGTCCAAGCCGATAACGAAGCAGTTGGAGAGCGAGCCGACCTGGAAGTTGTTGCCGATGCCGGTCATGGGGCTACCTTGGGGCACGATGTACTTGAAGTTGCGGAGCAATTCAAATACCTCATCGTGAGTCATTGGCTCGGGGTACTTGTTCTCGATTCGGACAATTTCGTCGGCGATACGATGGTGCATATCGTCGGGAGTTCTTTCGTATAGATTTCCGAAAGAATCTTTCAGGGCATACTTGTTCGCCCATACTCGTGCGGCGAGTTCATCGCCACCGAAGTATTCTTTTGACGCTTCGTATGCCTCGTCGAATGTATAAGTTTTCTTTTCCACTATATTGATTGTAAGGTGATTAATCAGTTTTTAGGGTTGGCTTGCCGTGAGTGAGCAAACGACTCCGCAAAGGTACAAAAATATAGTATGATAATGCAAAGAAAAGTGATAATATTTTTATTAAAGTTATCAACAATGGAAAACTTTATTAAAATATGAGTAAAGAAAGTTTCCCAAAACCGGTATGTAGTATGCTATGAAATATCGCTGTGTATAATGATAAAATGCTATTTTGATTGAGCTTTGAACGGTTTTAGTGAGATAAATGCTTGGGAATAGTTGATATATCAAAAATTTTTGCGAACTTTGCAGTTTGAAAGTGATATATTAAACCTACAGAATGGAATTTTCAGCAACACAAATAGCAGGGTACGTAGGAGGCGAAGTCGTCGGTGACGGCAATGCCACCGTGTCGACATTCGCCAAAATCGAAGAGGCTGGACATGGTGCCATCACCTTCCTTGCAAACCCCAAATACACACATTTTATATATAGTACCAACGCATCGATAGTGCTGGTGCGCCGGGATTTTGAACCCACCGAGCCTGTTAAGGCTACACTCATAAAAGTAGATGACCCCTATGCAACACTGTCGACCCTTCTCGAGATAGTATCCAAGGCGATGAATCCCGCCAAGACTGGCATCGAGCAGCCGTGCTATATCGCCGAGGGCGTTGTAATTCCCGAGGATGGCTATGTTGGCGCTTTTGCATATATCGGCAAGGGCGTGACCCTGGGGCGTGGTGTCAAGATATATCCCCAAGCCTATGTGGGCGATGGCGTGGTCATCGGTGACGACACCATCATCTATCCGGGTGTGCGCATCTATCATGGCTGCCACATCGGCAAGCGTTGCATCATCCATGCCGGTGCCGTGATCGGTGCCGATGGCTTCGGCTTTGCACCTCTGCCCGACGGTACATATCACAAGATACCTCAGTTGGGTATTGTGGATATTGAGGACGATGTGGAAATCGGTGCCAACACCACCATTGACCGTGCCACTATGGGAGTCACCAAGATTGAACGCGGTGTTAAGTTGGACAACCTCATCCAGGCGGCTCACAACTCGACTATCGGCCACGATACAGTCATGGCAGCGCAGGTGGGCGTCGCCGGTAGCACCAAGATAGGCTCCAACTGTATGATTGGCGGTCAAGTGGGCTTCGCCGGACATATCACCGTGGGCGACCGCGTGCAATTGGGCGCTCAGTCGGGCGTGCCCGGAAATATTCCGTCGGATGTTCAACTCATGGGCTCGCCACCTGTACCCCCTGTCGACTTTGCGCGACAGACTGTTTACCTCAAGCGCTTGCGCTCGCTGTTTGACCGAGTGTCAGCCCTTGAGAAACTCGCAAAAGAAAAACAATAAAAAAACTACAAGATATGAAACAAGTCACCCTCAAAAGCCCCTTTACCATCAGCGGTAAAGGTCTACACTCGGGACGCGAAGTAACGGCACGTTTCTGCCCGGCTCCCGACAACCATGGCTACAAAATCAAGCGTATTGACCTCGAGGACCAACCCATCCTCGACTGTATCGCTGAGAATGTAACATCAACCAACCGTGGCACAGTGCTGTCACGCGGTCAGGTCAGCGTCAGCACTATCGAGCACGCTATGGCTGCTCTTTACTGCCTCGGCGTAGACAACTGCCTTATCGAGACCGATGGTCCCGAAATTCCCATTGTTGATGGTAGTGCTCGCCCCTTTGTGGAGGCTATCGAGGCTGTGGGGCTCGAGGAGCAAAAGCAAGACAAGGACTTCTATGTCGTTAAGCATAAGATAGAAGTGGCTGACGAGGAG
>JBJEDD010000310.1:0-5214 GCA_051871715.1 Muribaculaceae bacterium
AAGTCGGTCACCCGCCGGGCAACCCTATCTTCATGCTCGCCGCCCGCTTCTTTGTCACCCTATTCGGCTGTAGCATCACCGGTGCCGCCGTGGCGGTCAACTGTATGTCGGCACTGCTCAGCGCCGCCACTATCTTGTTGCTGTTCTGGACAATAACCCACTTGGTGCGCCGCATGGTGGTGCCCGATGATGCCACCGAGGTATCCCTGTGGCAGATGGTTGTCATCTTTGCCGGCGGCATCTGTGGCGCCCTCGCCTACACCTGGAGCGACACCTTCTGGTTCTCTGCCGTCGAGGGCGAGGTTTATGCCTTCTCCTCGTTCTGCACCGCCCTGGTCGTCTGGCTCATCTTCAAGTGGGAAAATCGCGCCGACCAGCCTCATAGCGACCGCTACCTCATCCTCATCGCCTATGTCATCGGTGTGTCTATCGCCGTCCACCTCCTCAACTTGCTGTGTATCCCGGCAATCGTCCTCGTATTCTACTATCGCAAGTTCAAGAATGTCAATGCCAAGGGCTCGCTGATTGCCTTGGGCGTGTCGTTTGTCATCGTGGCGCTCATCCTCTTCGGGCTTGTCCCCGGCTTTGTCAAGGTCGCTCAGTGGTTTGAACTCCTCTTTGTCAACGGCTTGGGCTTCTCATATAATATGGGTGTGCTCTTCTACACCATCCTCCTCGTTGCCGTATTCATCTGGACCATCCGTAGCCTCTATGTGCAGCGCTCGCCCGGTGCAATCAAGACGGGTGTATTCTTAAGTGTGGTCCTCTCGGGTATGCCCTTCATCGGCTCCACATGGCTCACGCTCATCCTCGTTGTCGCCCTCGCCATTTACCTCTTTGGCTTCTGCAAGCAGATACCGGTGCGCATCTTCAACGTTGCCATCCTCAGCATCTTCCTCATCTTTGTCGGTTACTCGTCATACGCGTTGCTGCTCATCCGCTCGCACGCCAACACCCCGATGAACCAGAATGCCCCCGACAACGTCTTCGCTCTGAGTTCTTACCTCAACCGCGAGCAATACGGCGAGACTCCCCTATTCTACGGCGCCGTCTTTGCCGAGAAATTAGTCACCCAAAACGTCGGCACCGAGGACCAGCCTTATTATGTGGCTCTCGTTGACGAAAACGGACGCCCCGCCACCCAGATCATCGACGGTGTGCTCCGCGACGATGAGGGCAACCCTTATTCCGACCCCAAGATGTCCTACCGCAAGGTGGTCAAGGTCAATCCCAACCAGCCCGACGAATATGTCGAGACCATGACAAGCCCCGGATATGCCGATATCCCCGGACTCAAGATGTTCCTCCCGCGCATCTACAGCAACAACGATGCCCATGTGCGTGGCTACAAGGGCTGGTCGCAATATTCTATTAATGACTTTGCCCGTATCCCCACCGAGGTGCGCGACCGCTGGGCGGCTCAAGGATATGCGCCGCTCAACGAACTCTCGACATACCTCATCGACCGCACCAAGATTGCCACTCACATCGCCCCCAACGGCACTGAATATGCCTACGACTATGTGTGGAAACCCGGCTTCGCCGACAATATCCGCTACTTCTTCAACTACCAGTTCAACCACATGTACTGGCGCTACTTCATGTGGAACTTTGCCGGTCGCCAGAATGACCTGCAAGGCAATGGCGAGCCACACCTCGGCAATTGGATTTCGGGCATACCGTTCATTGATAACCTGCGCCTGGGCGACCAATCACTCCTGCCCGACGAGTACGGCAAGGGCAACAAGGGTCACAACGTATTCTTCATGCTGCCCCTGTTGCTGGGTATCGCCGGACTCCTGTGGCAGGCTTTCTTCGTCAAGAAGGACGCGCCCGGACGCGGCATCGAGCAATTCTGGGTGGTATGCTTCTTCTTCCTGATGACCGGCATCGCCATCGTCCTTTACCTCAACCAGACCCCGGGGCAGCCTCGTGAGCGCGACTATGCCTTCGCCGGCTCGTTCTATGCCTTCGCCATCTGGATTGGCATGGGTATCCCCGCAATCGCAGTCTCCCTGCGCAAGTGGCTCGGCGACAAGGCTACCGCCGCCATCGCTGCTGTCGTCGCTCTTGCAATCCCCTTGCAGATGGTGTCGCAGACTTGGGACGACCACGACCGCTCGGGTCGATACACCGCCCGCGACTTCGGCATGAATTACCTCTCGTCTGTCGCGCCCAACGGCATCATATTCTGTAACGGCGACAACGACACCTTCCCCCTGTGGTATGCCCAGGAGGTCGAGGGCTATCGCACCGACATCCGTGTGGTCAACCTCTCCTACCTCACCACCGACTGGTATGCCAACCAGCAACGCATCCCGTCATACAATGGCGCGGCTATACCTATGTATGCCACCCCTGCCGACTATGCCGGCGACCGACTCGCTTACTCATTTGTATATCCCATCTCCGACAGCATCTTCTCGGCTCGCGATGCTCTCGCCGACCTTTACTCCACTCCCTCCGACCCGCAACTCGGCGGACAGGCGATCCTCCTCAAGACCAAGATTGCCATGCCGGTTGACTCCGTCGCCGCCCTCGCCGCCTTCGGCTGCGATACCACTCGCGTTGCCGACCGCCGCTACATGATTCCCACTGTCGGTCCTATCATGACCGATGTCGGCGACTATGCCTCACGATACAACACCCGCGGTATCAACCTCGGCAACGTCCTCGCCCTCGACATCATCGCCAACTCTGCCGACGGCAACTTCGCTCGTCCGGTCTACTTCGCCTCCACCGTGCCCAACCGCTACTATATGAACCTCGACACATATATGTACTCCACCGGTATGGCATCGGTAGTCACCCCGTTCTACGATGCCGAGGTATCACCGGTGCTCGACACCGCCTATGCCAACATCGTCGAGCGCTTCCGCTGGGGAGGACTCGACTGTGAGCACCCCGAGGACTTGTACCTCGACGAGACGGTCCGCCGCATGGTATCCTCCACTCGCTCGGCGATCTACTCCATAGCACGCGAATTGGTTAACTCGGGCGACCTCCCCGCCTCCGACCAGGCTATTCAACACGCCCTCGCCAATGGCTACGAAGTGCCCGCCAACCGATACGACATGGCGCGCAACCTCCTCAATCTCATGCTCACCAAGATGCCTGCCGCTGCCGCTCCCCTCGACGGTCAGTTGCTCATCTACACCGCCGAGACATTCTACGACCTCTATGTTGCCACCGGCAAGCAAGCCGACCTCGACACCGCTCGCACCCTCGCCGAGTCGGGCATCGTCCGCTTCGCGCAGTTCACCGCCTATGCCGCCCAACTCCCGGCTACTCAACGCGCCTACATCGGCTACGATATCGACTACTGCGAGTTCCTCGCCGAGACTATCGGCATCCTCAACCGCATCGATATACTCACCGCGCTGAGCAAGGACCCCGCCCAAGCCGAGTTCCTCGCCTCGTGGGCTCCGCGCGACTCCTACGACCTACACCCCTCGGTATCAGTGATGTTATACGTCGATGGCACGGGTGCCGACACCCTCAACGAGTGGCTGTCCAAGATGTCGGGCACTAATGCTCGCCTGGTGCAGAGCGCCCTCAACACCCTTGATGCCGCATCTCGTGCCGGCTTCGACGTCCTGGAGCGCACCAACGACATCTGCACCCAATACGGCATTGACCGCGCAACCTGGCAATATCTCCTCTAAGCCATGCTCATCGAACGACCGCCTCTGTTCTACCGCCTCCTCTTCCCCGAGGCTATTTGGCGCCTGAAGCGCCGACACAGGCGTGTCGTTTACCTCACCTTTGATGACGGTCCCATTCCCGAGCAGACTCCCTGGGTCCTCGACATCCTCGACCGCTACGGCATCAAGGCTACCTTCTTCCTGGTCGGCGACAACGTCGCTCGTCACCCCGAGTTGCTCGACGAGATACGCCGCCGCGGTCACTCCTACGGCAACCACACCATGCACCACCTCCAGGGCATGAAGACCACCTCGCGCCGTTACCTCCGCGATATCACCGAGGCTGACAATCTCATCGACTCAATCCTCTTCCGCCCGCCTCACGGCATCATGCGATGGAAGCAAGCGCGTATCATCAAGACTCACTATAATATAATAATGTATGACTTGGTGACACGCGACTACTCGCGCAAACTCACGCCCGAGCGTGTCCTCGACAACGTCAAGCGATGGGCTCGCAACGGCTCTATCATCGTCTTCCACGACTCCCTCAAGGCTGCCCCCAACATGCGCGTCGCCCTGCCCGCCGCCATCGAGTGGCTTCTCTCTCAAGGCTATGAGTTCGAGCCTATCCCTATGTCCTGACGGCGACATCCGCCGCCGATGCCTTGCCGCCGGTGCCTGCGCTGTGGGCTTCGCTCGCGCCGAGGCGGTCAATGCCGCTACAGCCGACCACTTCCGCCGGTGGCTCGCCCGTGGCAGCCATGCCTCCCTGGACTATATGGCTCGCAACATCGACCTGCGGCTCGACCCGCGGCTCCTCCTCCCCGGCGCCGCCACGGTCATCTCGCTCGCCTTCCCCTATCGACCCGTCGGCGGCTACCACCACCCGCTCATCGCCGACTATGCCCTCGGGGGCGACTACCACATCGTCATCAAGCACCATCTGCGCGACCTCTGCACCCACCTCCTCGCCGACTATGGCGCTCTGTGCCGCGTATGCGTCGACTCGGCGCCCGTCCTCGAGCGCTACTGGGCGGTCCATGCCGGTATCGGCTTCATCGGCTCCAATCGCCAACTCATCATCCCCGGCATCGGCTCGGGGGTGTTCCTCGCCGAGGTCATCACCACCCTCCACTTGCACCCCGACGAGCCTTGCGCCCTGTCGTGCGGCGACTGCCGGCGTTGCTTCGACGCCTGCCCCGGCAAGGCTCTCTCGCCCGACGGCTTGGATGCCCGCCGTTGTCGCTCGTACCTCTCCATCGAGGCACCCGAGGCTGTCGCCACACCCATGCCCGCCGGAGCGCAAATCGTCGGCTGTGATATCTGCGCCCGCGTTTGTCCCCACAACCGCCCCGAGCCGCCCGAACCACTGAGCGACTTCGCGCCCGACCCTCGACTCCTGACCCTTGACCGTCAAGCGCTCGCCTCAATATCCTCCGGCGACTACCGCCGCCTCTTCGCCCACAGCGCGCTCCGCCGCATCCCCCCGCGCCGCCTCCGCCTCCTCGCCCACACATATTAAAACCCTTGAAATATATTTTCCGGGATTATTTGCTTGCTATTGAAA
>JBJEDD010000311.1:0-5202 GCA_051871715.1 Muribaculaceae bacterium
TCAATACATCTCCGGTTATAGAACACCATCTCCTAAAACTACAAAAAAGATACAGTCAGCCCTTCAATCATTTGGCAAAGAATTAAGCCAGATCCAACTTGTTTGATTTACACCTTAACATTGTTCGCACTGGCTACGCCCTCGCCCATCACGGCGGGGGCGTTTCTATTAGGGCTATATACAACGAGCGCCTCGTCTCACGACGAAGCGCTCACTGATAAATTATGGTAGCTAAACATTTGAGAGATGAAACAAATCATCATGCCTGCCTAACACTTAAATAACAACTTTATACCATGAAAAACTGTACAAAGTTAGCCATTATTCTGCAATCATGCAAGTACTTCTGTATTAGGTTAATCCACTATGACGACTCCATGGAAGCTCGAGTCCCCTGCACCCCTCATATCTACGAATTAGGGTCGAACGTTCGTACAATTGTGCCCGTGCATCACCTCGAGCAAAGGGGGCGCCGGGGTGAGACAATCCCTATTTTTACATACTAATCGGAAGTAAGTTATTTATTTTCAGTAAAATAGCGTTTTTATTAAATGTATGTTATATTATTTATTTTTTTACGCATAATAAGTCTAAAATAAAAGTACAAAAGTACGGTAGTACTTTAAATAATTAAAAATCAATAAATTAAGACCGTACTTTTTTGCGCACTCTTGGCGCACTTTTGCACGATTGTACTTTTCTGTACGCCGAGCGCACTTTTTTTCAGAGTCAAAAGTACGGAAAAGTGCGCTCATAATACTCTAAAAATCAACGCAATATAACCGACCGTACAAAAATTCAGAAAAAAGACCACTTCTTGGCTGAAAATTTTTTCAAAATAATTTCTGTAACAGTTAAATATAGAGTGATTAAATAAGAATATTATGCTCAAATATAGAAGAAAATCACTAACTTTGTAAGCGTAATAGCTTAGTATAGTAATATATATGTCTCAATATACAGTATATATCAAAGCACCCGATTATCTTGACCAATGGCTTCGCTCGGAATACTGGGATGAGGAAACGCGACGCATCGTGTTCCCACGAGGGTCAGCACCTCGAGCTGTGTTGCAGTCTGTCCTCCGGAAGACACCGTCAGATTACAAGCCCTGCGATGTCTCCGGATTATTGCCTGTTGCAGTGCCGACGTTCAAGCGCATCAATCCATCGAATTTCAATTACCTCACCGCTGATGGAGAGGCAGCATTGGTCTCGGCATGCAAATCTCTGTTCAAATCGGTCCTGTATGAAGATTTGGGCGAGCTGTTTTTGTATGACATCCAGATTACTGATATAATCTACAATTTCCTCGATAAGCATGGCATCGAGCGCACGGAGCGAAACTGGGATACAGTGCGTCAGATGTACCTGCGTATGCGCAAAAAAGCTCGCCGTTCTCAATGTTAATATATGTTAAATTTCATTGACTTCAAGGCGTTAAAATAACAAGATATACAAACCATCCAAAACGCACAAAATAAACAAGTTATGACTAATTTTCGCGTCCCCGGCATCACCTCCATCGAGGTAGTTAATTGTCTCCATCTTGCCCCACATCTTATGCTCCACTCTATCTCCGGCGAGACCGTGGAAATAGGAGCCCCGACCAAAAAAATATCGTTTATTGGGCGCCCCGTATTATCATGGGACGGAGATGTAATAAACGGAGTCCAGTATGAGAAGTCAACGTTGCAGTTCTCGACATTGGAGACGTTACCAATCAACCTCCATTTAGCCTTTGTGGTGATCTGTGCCGATGGGAGCCGGTACTTGATTGGTGCCCATGAGCCTAATTATCCTGTCATACGGTATAGCGAGACAACCGGCGAGCCCGGCAAGTCAGCGGCTGTAAGAGAGTATAAAATTACTCATACAGCCCAAAAATCAGTGCTCCGCTGTGTTTTATAGTCTTTTATAGGCGATATAGCTTGTGTTAATTTTGTGGCATAGAAATAAAAAGCTATGCCGAAAAAGTACAATCTATACCTCAAAGGTTACGTTGGCGACTGGGATTTCTCGGTTGACCAAGTTAATTACGTCCTCGACAAGCATAAAGAGAGTGAGGTACATGTCCTCATTGACTCCCTTGGAGGTCGAGTTGACACTGCTCTTTCGATTTCTGCGTTATTCCACCTCCACGGCAACGTCAACTGCCACTTTGTGGGGATGAGCGCATCGGCTGCTACCATTGCAGCCATGGGTGCCAAGCACATCAGCATCGATGCCAACGCCCTGTTCTTGGTGCACAAATGTCTGTCATTTGTGCTCGAGTTCGACGCGATGAACGCCGACCAACTTGCAGAGCACATTGCCGAGCTCGAAAAAATGAAGCAAGACAACGAGACCATCGACTCGTGTATTGCCGGGCTCTACGCATCTCGCTGCAAGAAACCGAAAGAAGATCTCCTTGCTCTGATGAAGGAGGGTGCATGGCTCACTGCCGAGCAAGCCCTTGAGTGGGGTTTCGTCGATGAGATTACCAACGCCAAGGAGGATGCAGCGCCTGTGCTCACTAACGTAGTCGCTGATGCTCTGGCTCAGCAAGGCATCCCGATGCCGCCATTGACGGCTCGCGACTCCTCCATTCTCGAGTCTCTCTCTCGATTGATCAACAATCTGTTTAACCGTACCTCCGCCAAGGAGCCAAAACCCAAAAAACAAATGAAAATATTTGCGCAAATCAGTCAGTTACTCGGCAATACATCCGAGTTAACTGAGGACAACACCCTCGTCCTTACCGAGGCACAGGCTGACATCATTGAGCAAGCATTAGTTTGCGACAATGACGAACTCGGTCTGCTCCGTAGTGATGTAGCATCTCGCGATGAAGTCATTGCCGAGCTCAATGCTCGCATTGCAGACCTCGAGAAGGAACCTGCCGTTGATTCCGCTGTCATCATCGAGACTGGTAAGGGCGGGTCCGGTCTATCTGACGACCAAATGGCGAAAGTCATTGATGGCTTCCTCAACTCACTCCGTTAATTCATCAACTCCAAAAAGCTCATAAAAATGGCAACATCTTCGACCAAAATCGTCATCAATGATGACGTCCTCCAGCAGTACAAAGATACTTGCATCAAGTGGGACCCCGTTCTCCGTGAACTGCCTTTGCGTTCCGCCAACGATGTCCTCCAGCACATGACCGGTGTTCCCGGCATCCGTGGCAAAAAAAAGTTTGGCTTCATTTCCGGCAAATCGCAGTTTGGCCCCTTCAAACGCGACCGCCAAAACGAAGCGACTATCAATATCGACTTCCGCGAGATTGAGACCTTCCACGGCAACGTAGTTGAGACCTTCGCGCCTGTCGATTACATTGACCTGCCCATTGCTTACGATGATCCCGTCATCACTGACGCCATCAAGCAAGCCGGCTCAACCCTGATGGTGTTGATGCAGTTGCAAGCAGCTCGCGGTCAACATATCGCCCAAGCAGCCTTCACCGGCAAGCGTAACGCTGAGGGCGATACGACCGGAGACCTCTGCGACGGTCTGTTGACTATCGCCGATAAGGAAATCCTTGCCGGTAATATCTCTGTGGAGAAGGGTAACCTCTACAAAGTGAGCGAAGCTGTCACCGGCGTCAACGCAGTGGACATCGCTAAGGAGATTCTGTTCTCGTCGAATCCCTTCCTCCGTCGCGAGAACTCTATCATGCTTTGCTCGACTGACTTCGCCGACAAGTACAACGAGTCTTACTTGCTCTCACACTCGGGTATCTCCTACAATACCCAGTATGACCAGCCTTACGTCGAAGGCTCGGGTCGCAAGTTGACTCTCATTCCTCTCCCCGAACTTGATGGCACCGATAAGGCTATCATTACCCAGAAAGCCAACCTCCTCTATGGCTACTACAACGCTGCAGACCAGACCTCTATTGATATCATCAAGGATGGTCACTATGGTCTCTCGTTTGCCTCGGATATGTGGCTCGGCTTCCAGTTCCACACCATCGATCCCCGCCGTCTGCGCATCGTAGACTTCAAGGTCGACTAATCAACCACATGTGTAACAACTAATAATCTTCGATATGGAAACCAACTCCTGTTTTGCAACCTTGATCGCCCTGACTTATTGCCAGGGCACTCCGGTCACCCCGGGTATCAAGCGTCGTGCGTATCTCGTCCCGTTCTCTGCCATCGTGAAGTTCCCCACGCTTCCGGTTGACGAGCTCGGTCGTGTTACCTCGGCTCAGTACGACGGCGACTTCACCCTCGCCGAGGGTCAAAAGTGGCTTCCTTACGACCATCTCCCCGCCAAGGGTGAGTTCAAGAGCGAAGTCCAGGGTGAAGAACCCTCTCGTACCTTCAAGGTAAGCGTCTCCCTCGTGCATCCCGGCATTGGTCCCGAGGCTGCCGCTGCAGCCACTGCTCTCCTCAATACTCGCGTCATCGCGCTAGTAGAGGATATGCAAGGTCGCTTCCGTGTTATCGGTTGCGAGAAATACGAGGGCGCACTTGTGTCGCCTTCGCGCGACAACGGTCAAGGTGCTACCGGCTCAGCTGCAACCACCATCTCTCTCGAGGCTGATGACGTAGCTGACGCTCCCTTCTATTCCGGTCCTATCGTCACCGAAGACGGGACCATCAACGAGGCTGTGTCTGCGTCTTGACGTTCTTACTGTAGATTCCTTCCCGCCCCAATTTCCTACGCCAAATCCGACACGGCTGCATAACGGCTCCGTGTCGGATTATTTTTATAATTAATTGATTTTTATATGAATAACGAATTAACTCCTAAACTTAAGGAATGGCTCGATAGCGAGCCTAAAGACTTACATGCCGGCGCTGAGCTCTTACTGCGTATCACCAAGAATCGCATCATGCATGCTAATATAATGCGAAACCCAAAACGATACGCGGAAGCCATTGAGTATAATATCCGCAAACTCTATAACGACCGTTTACAAGCGGTAACTCATGCCGAGGTAGTTGAGATGATGTCTCAAGTATCCAAGATAGCCAAGGCTCGTGGATTGGATAAGGGCGCTGCGATAAATACGCGCTCGGAATGGCAGACCGGCAAACGCTCTGACCACGATGAATTACCTGTCGAGATACAGAAGTTGTATATAGATAATGCAGATATTATGCACCGTATGAGGGTCGCTCACACGAAGCTCTGTCTTATTTCCCCGGATAACTCCACTTGCCCGGATAACGACCGTTTTCCCCTTGCCAAGGATATCATCCGCCTGGATGAT
>JBJEDD010000312.1:0-5187 GCA_051871715.1 Muribaculaceae bacterium
AACTGAAGATAATCAAAAATAACACCTTTTTCGCGGAGAAAGGAAGCGATTGCCCGTTTCCGCTTTTAGTCGGTCAAGAGACCGAAGAGATAGGGCTGTGTCGCACTTTCATCCGACAAAAATGACCCAAAAGCGTAGTCCGACGCTTCGGACCGACTCATTGCCTTGAGCCGTTGCAAATTTATATTTTATTTTTTATTTACACAAGATTTTACAAATTTTTATCCTCCATCCCAGCGGAAGTCTGTCCAATTGTCGTGTTCGTGTATAAACATAATTCGGAGTGTTATGCGGTGTTATCAGGTGAATAACGCCGCAGATTTTGCGGCAAATTTACAAATTAAATGCCGCATGATGCAACAATCCGCTCGATTTTTTTGTGAATTTTTAATCTATACCTTGAGGAGGGGAGGTGGGTGATGTAATTTACTCATTTTTCGGTATTGTACGCTTGGTTAAATATGGCGAACTTTGCACCGTCATAGAACGAATTGTTTTGGTTAACAATAAATCTTCTCATAAATTAGGTAAAAGAATACGTCAGCAAGCGAGGACAGGCAGGTCGTGAGACTCACCGCTCCTCGCTTTTTTTTATTGCCAATCGCGTTTTTCTTGTCATTTTTTTCTTAATTTATTTGCTTTTTTGCCGTGTGCTTTGTTATTTTGCATCGCGAAACAGAAACAGAGATAAATCAAGGAATAAAAAAGTACCTAAAATACCGCTAAATATATGATTTTCAAATTCAGAATAGTATCTGACGGCGTTGAGAACTTCAAACGCGAGATACAAATCGATGCGCAAGCAACATTTTTGGATTTAAAGAACGCTATCTGCGACTCGGTGGGCTACGACAAGACCCAGATGGACTCGTTCTTCATCTGCGACGACGGATGGGAGAAGGAGAAGGAAATTACCTACGAGGACATGGGCTTTGATTCCGACCAGGAGGTGTGGCTTATGGACGACGCTGTGCTCGAGGACTTTATCGACGACGAGGGTCAGCGTCTGCTCTTCGTTTTTGACTACATGACCGACCGAGCAATGTTTATGGAGATGACCGAGCTCATCGCCGGCAAGACCCTCAAGGACCCGGTGTGCTCGCTGTCGCTGGGTCAAGCACCGCCCCAAACTGTCGACCTCGATGAGTTTGACAAACAGATGGATGCCAAGGCTAAGCAGATCAAAGAACCCTCGCCAGAGGACCTCGATGAGGAGTTCTATGGCAGCGACGGCTTCTCGCCCGACGAGTTTGAAGCAGGCGGTTTCTACGAGAATGACCTGTAAACTAATATTGCAAGTAAACATACATAAATGAGTGAATTTGATTTAGCCGAGCTTGCGCGGCTGAAAGATAAGGCATTATCCGGCGAAGAACTGAGCGAGGCAGAGGTGTACTCGCTGATGGACTTCCCGGCAGAGGCTGTGCGCGATGCATCAGCCGAAATTACCAAGGCTCTGTGCCCGAGACAGTTTGACTCGTGCTCGATAGTGAATGCACGCTCGGGCTTGTGCTCGGAGAACTGCAAGTGGTGTGCTCAATCGCGCCACTATGCTACGGGTTGCGACACATATCCTATTATCGATGAGAAGGAATGTATGGAGGCAGCCCATCACAATGCCCGCTGCGGCATACGCCGTTTCTCGTTGGTGGCAAGCGGACGTGCCGTCACCGGCAAGGCTCTGCAAGCCATGGCGGGTATGCTCCGCCGCGCCAAGGAGGAGACCGGTATCTTCACCTGTGCCTCGATGGGCTTGCTCGGGCGCGAGGAGCTGCAGCAACTGTGGGACGCCGGTGTGCGCCGTTACCACTGCAACTTGGAAACTGCTCCGTCCTACTTCTCCCACCTGTGCACCACTCACACCATCGAAGATAAATTGGCGACCATTGATATTGCCCGCGAAATAGGCTTCGAGGTGTGCTCCGGCGGTATCATCGGTATGGGCGAGTCGGCTCGCCAGCGTGTGGAGTTTGCCCTCGCCCTGCGTCGCGCTCATCCCCATTCAATACCTATTAATATACTGTCGCCTATCAAGGGTACGCCCTTGGAGGATACTCCTGCCATTAGCGATGACGACATCATTGATACCATCGCTATCATGCGTTTTGCTCACCCCACGGTGACCCTGCGCTTTGCCGGCGGACGAGCCCGCCTCAGCGCCGAGGTGCAAGCCGAGTGTATGCGTGTGGGCATCAATGGCGGATTGATGGGTGATATGCTCACCACCGTTGGCAGCAAGATTGCCGACGACATCGAGGCGGTGCGTCGCGCAGGATACGAATATTAAAAATTGTTAAAAATGGAGCGTGCCAGCCGGGCATTAATCAAGCGAGTAGCTGCATTGTCGACAGCCAAAGGGCGGTCGCGTGCCGGCTTGTTTGTTGCCGAAGGCACCAAGTGCGTGCTCGATACTATTGAAGCTTTTGAGCTTCACCAACTTATAGCCACAGAGGCTTGGCTCGCCGAGCATGAGGGAGTTGTAGCCGATGACAAGGTAGTCATAGCCAATCGAGGCGAGTTAGGCGAGATGTCGTCGCTTACCTTGCCGGCTGATGTGATGGCTGTCTATCGCCTGCCCGAGCCATTGACCTATGACCCACAGGCTCTGCGAGGCAGGCTCACTATTGCACTTGACCGCGTTCAGGACCCGGGAAATCTTGGGACAATCATGCGTACAGCCGACTGGATGGGCATCACCACTATCCTCGCCTCGCGCGACACTGTTGACTGTTTCAATCCCAAGGCGATACAAGCCACCATGGGCGCTATATCGCGCGTGCGCGTCATATACGGCGACCTGCCGACGATGCTCGCAGCCGCGCCGGTGGCTGTGTGTGGCACCTTCCTCGACGGCTCCAATATTTACACCACCGAGCTACCCGATGAGGCAGTCATCGTCATGGGCAACGAAGGTAGCGGCATATCAGCCGAGGTGGCAGCCCGAGTAACTCATCGCTTGCTCATTCCTTCGTATCCGCCCGAGCGCCCGACATCCGAGTCGCTCAATGTGGCGACAGCCACAGCTATAGCCATCTCACAATTTATATCGCATAAGTATGGCAAAGGTAAAGTATAAGACGAGCTGGTTTTGCAGCGACTGCGGTGCCGAGTCGCCCAAGTGGGCGGGGCGTTGCCCGTCATGCGGCGCGTGGAACACCATGGTGGAGGAGCGTGTCGCAGCCACTACTTCGCGCTCGCCGTCGCCGGTTGCCGGTAGCGGCAAGTCGCAACTGCAGGTCCTTAACGAGATACAAGCCGAGGAGATGCCTCGCATCAAGTTGCCCTCGGGCGAGCTCAATCGCGTGCTTGGTGGCGGGTTGGTGCCCGGCGAGATGGTGCTCATCGGCGGTGAGCCCGGTGTGGGCAAGTCGACACTCGTGCTTCAAAATCTCCTTGCCATTCGCTCCAAGACAATCCTATATGCCTCGGGCGAGGAAAGCGCCTTGCAACTAAAGATGAGAGCCGACCGCCTCGAGCGCGGTAGTGACAACCTCTTCATCGTCTGCGAAACTTCTCTGGAAAACATTCTCGAACATATTGAACAACTCAACCCCGGCATTGTCGTGGTGGACTCAATCCAGACCATCGCCTCTGATGCCTTGGACTCGTCGGCAGGTAGTGTGAGCCAGGTGCGCGAGTGTGCGGCTCGCTTGCTCAAGTATGCTAAGGAGTCGGGCACGCCCGTAATCCTCATCGGGCATATCACCAAGGACGGTTCGCTCGCCGGTCCCAAGGTGCTGGAGCACATCGTCGATGCCGTGTTGCAGTTTGAGGGCGACCGCCAGTATATGTTCCGCATCTTGCGTGCCAACAAAAATCGCTTCGGCAACACAGCCGAATTGGGCATCTACGAGATGGGGCGCAAGGGCTTGCGCGAAGTGCTCAACCCCTCGGAGTTGCTGATGCCCGGGGGCGATACCAAGCTCTCGGGAGTGTCTATTGGTGTTACCATTGATGGTGCTCGCCCCTTCTTGATTGAGACGCAAGCATTGGTGAGCACAGCCGCCTATGGCACACCGCAACGCAGCGTCACGGGCTTTGACTCGCGACGCGTGAATATGCTCTTGGCTGTCTTGGAGAAGCGCGTGGGCTTCAAATTAGCCGCCAAGGATGTATTTCTCAATATCGCCGGCGGACTGAAGGTAAATGACCCGGCGATGGATCTGCCGGTGGTGTGTGCCATCCTATCGAGCAATTTCGACATCGCTATCGGCAACAATGTGTGTATGTGTGGCGAGATAAGCCTCTCGGGCGAGATACGCCCGGTGTCGCGCATTGAGCAGCGCATCGCCGAGGCTCAAAAATTGGGTATGGAGCAGATAATCATTCCCGAAGGCAACATCAAAGGCGTCGATACCTCGGGATACTCAATACGCATCACCGAGGCATCGCGCGTGGCGGCAGTCGCCAAGGAGATTTTTGCCTGATTTATTTGTTGATGTAGTCGAGGATTTGCTCGGCGTGGATTTTGGTCTTTATCTCCTTGGGAGTGAAGATCTTCTCAATCACGCCCTCCTCGTTGACGAGATAAGTGGTGCGCAGTGTGCCGATAGTGCGGTGCCCGCAAGCGACTTTTTCGCCCCAGCAGCCGAGTTGTTGGAGTAGGGTGGTGTCGACATCGGCAATGAGCGGAAATTCCAAGCCGTTGGCATCAGCCATCTTCTTCTGCGAGGCGGGCTTATCCTTGCTCACACCTATGATTTCGTAGCCGGCTGCTGCCAATTCGGCTTTGTGGGCTTGCAGCGAGCAAGCCTCGGCGGTGCATCCGCTAGTGTTGGCTTTTGGATAACTGTACAACACGATTTTGCGACCGCGGTAGTCGCTACTCTTGATTTGGCGCCCATCTTGGTCGGTGCCTAAGATTTCGGGTATTTTATCTCCAATTTCCATAGTTTAAGAATTATATAAAACAAAAGAGGATGCTTCGCGGTGAAGCATCCTCTTGGTGTCCGAGATGAGATTCGAACTCACACAGCATTTCTGCCACTACCCCCTCAAAGTAGCGTGTCTACCAATTCCACCACCCGGACAAAGGGAGAGCGAAAAACGGGACTCGAACCCGCGACCCCGACCTTGGCAAGGTCGTGCTCTACCAACTGAGCTATTTTCGCATTCAATATTCTAATGTTCGCGAGCGAAAAACGGGACTCGAACCCGCGACCCCGACCTTGGCAAGGTCGTGCTCTA
>JBJEDD010000313.1:0-5173 GCA_051871715.1 Muribaculaceae bacterium
AAATCAACTATGATTTTCTGCTCCACGACAACGCCCTCGAGTGGTGAGGGAGCGGCACTTGACTCGTCAATTATTTGCTTCTTACGGCTTTTTGAAATACATTTGCGATGGTTTGCCACGACTCTTTCACCGTTTCAAAGGTCAATCCGTGACTATGTTCGATAGTCTGATTGAACAGCCTGCTCTCATCATCTTTATCCAGTTCTTTCTCAATACAGCGCTTGTAATATGTTATCTGTTCTTTGGTCAAAAGATGGAGTAAATCATGCGCAAGCCAGTATGCGCCAACTACATATTCATCAAATTTTTCCCAGTTATATACTTCCTCGTGAATATTTCGGTTAACATTGGCTATGAAATAGTTGGATAAAATGAACGACATATCTTCGGCATCCTTATCGGTACGTAGATTTCTCTCCAACCATGCATTAAATTTTAGAAGGAAAAGGCCATGAAGAGATGCTATTTTGATGTCAAATTCATCATCAATATTGATAGTAATAGCCTCTGAGAGCACTTCGTTGAAGCCCTTTACAGACATCGCAATCTCCTCTTCAGGGGGCCAATAGATGTAATCATCCTCCTTAGATACTCCATAAGGAACGACATCAAGTTCGTATTCTCCATAGAAGAATCTTTGATGCATATGTTTGGACTTCGTAAAACCATATGCTAACAAAGCCCTTTTGACTTCTTCAAAGGCGACCCAATCAGGTATTGCAATTGCAATATCCAAGTCCTTTGTTTTTCTTGCGGCAGTGGTGCCAATTAGTTGAAGCATTATTATATCACGGGCAGTGGCACCAATCACATAAAACTCACGACCCATGCGATTGAAGCAAACCGTCAGAGTCTTGAGCAATTCCACCAATAGAGGATTGGCTATATTATCACTTGTAATCTTTAAGTCCATGATCTAATAGTCTATCTGCCATTTCTATACAACGACTGTTACCACTGCCCATTAAATCGGCATAGATAAGTATCAAGGGCGCAACATGGTTGTCCGTTTTCCATTTCCAGAACTTCTGATATATTTTTATCTCACCATTCTCATTAGGCATCACCATCCCGGTTTTCATCAAGTTTGCTGCCGGAATATCAGTGTAAATATCAAACGCCCCGGGTTCCAAATAATTATCATGCTTATTGGCTCCGCCTTCACCTCCCCAGTACATGCCTTCGGGCAATCTCATTGATGACCAATTCCTTCGTTGGTCGTTAGTGCGGAAACTCATTTTATTGAGCAATAATTTTGGCTTCAATACTTGGTTGTAGTTCTCCACCCATAGATTGAGGAGCAACTTTACGTTTTTGAGAACTCGTCTTTCTTTGGTCTGTAAGACAAAATTTCTCTCAGTCAATACATTGAACACATTCTTTATCGATCCCAAAGAAATACCGGTTGCGCCTTGGATTTCTCTATATGACTTATCTACATTGGTAATATCATTTAATAGATAAAAAATTACTTTCAATCCGGCTTCTTGAAATGCCGGATAGGGCTTCTCTGCCACTGTAGTATTCTTTTCTCCTTTATTGCTAAGATGAAAGATAAGTCTATCATCTCTTTCATATCTGATATGGCAATTCCCGGCACAGTCAAGTAGATTCATACCCTCATTTGCCAAATCTCCCATAATGGTAGGCGAAATATATTTTGCAATCAACAATACAGGTCGCTGTTCAATTGTTGATATTTCTTTAAGGCGGCTTGCTATTTTTCCGAAAGTTGCTGTTGTTACTATGTTCTTGACTATACATAGAAAATCTACATTCAAAATTCGGACCACTGCATCATAATCTCGATGCGAAATGTCCGTTATTTGAACAACTGCAACATTAGGCAATGTAAGTTTTTCTCGCAATGCCTCTAATGCCACATTCAAAGTCTCTTGTTCTATCAACGCTATCATTTGTTCAATATTTTATCTTGTTCATTGTAAATGAACACCGCAAATATAGTGAACAAATTTGAAATAAGCAAATTATTAACACCTTAATTGTGGTGAGGGAGCGGCGGGGGAGGTTACTTGACGGGGGGATAGTCGAGGGTGTAGTGTAGGCCGCGAGACTCGTGGCGCTCCTTGGCTTGTCGCATGATGAGGTAACCGACGTTGATGATGTTGCGGAGCTCGCAGATTTCGCGACTGACTTTGGAACTCTTGAAGAGGCGCTCGGTCTCCTCGTAGAGGATGTCGAGGCGGTTCCAAGCGCGGTCGAGGCGGAGGTTTGAGCGGACGATGCCCACGTAGGTACCCATGATTTGGTTGACTTCGCGGATGCTCTGAGTGATGAGGACCATTTCCTCGGGGTGGCGGGTGCCTTCGTCGTTCCACTGCGGGACGTCGTGGCGCAGGGCTATGCCGTCGATGCGCGCCATGGAGTGGCGGGCGGCAGCGTCGGCATAGACGACAGCCTCGATGAGGGAGTTGGAGGCGAGGCGGTTGCCGCCATGGAGCCCGGTGCAAGAGCACTCGCCGAGGGCATAGAGGCGGTCGATAGAGGATTGCCCGTTGAGGTCGACCTTGATGCCGCCGCAGAGGTAGTGTGCGGCTGGAGCCACGGGGATGTAGTCCTTGGTGATGTCGATGCCGAGGTCGAGGCAGTGCTTGTAGATGTTGGGGAAGTGGTGGCGAGTCTCCTCGGGGTCTTTGTGAGTGACGTCGAGGTATACGTGGTCGTCGCCGTTGATTTTCATCTCGGAGTCGATGGCTCGAGCGACGATGTCGCGAGGAGCGAGGGATAGGCGGGGGTCATATTTATGCATAAATTCCTCGCCGCGGAGGTTGCGCAGGACGGCACCGTAGCCGCGCATAGCCTCGGTGATGAGGAAAGATGGGCGGTCGCCGGGGTGGAAGAGGGCTGTGGGGTGGAATTGGATAAATTCCATGTCCTTGACGGTGCCCTTGGCGCGGTACACCATGGCGATGCCGTCGCCGGTGGCGACGAGGGGGTTGGTGGTAGTTTGATACACGGCGCCGGCTCCGCCGGTAGCCATGACGGTGATGCGCGAGAGGAAAGTGTCGACGGCACCGGTCGCCTGGTCGAGGACATAAGCGCCGTAGCAGGTGATGTCGGGGGTGCGGCGAGTGACAATCTTGCCGAGGTGGTGTTGGGTGATTATTTCGATGGCGAAATGGTTCTCGAAGATATCGATATTGGGGTTGTGACGCACCGCCTCGATGAGCCCGCGCTGGATTTCGAAGCCGGTGTTGTCGGCGTGGTGAAGGATGCGGAATTCCGAGTGCCCGCCCTCGCGGTGTAGGTCAAAGGAGCCGTCGTCCTTGCGGTCGAAGTTGACGCCCCAGTTGACGAGTCGGCTGATGCCGTCGGGGGCACCCTTAACGACTTGCTCGACGGCGGCGGGGTCGCTGAGGAAGTCACCGGCGACCATGGTGTCGTGGATGTGTTTGTCGAAGTCGTCGACGGCGAGGTTGGTCACCGAGGCGACGCCGCCCTGCGCGAGGGCTGTATTTGCTTCTTCAATATTGGTCTTGCACACCAGAGCGACCTTGCCGACTGATGCGACGGTGAGAGCGTAACTCATGCCGGCGATACCCGAGCCGATTACGAGAAAATCATATTCGCGAGTCATAATTTTTAAGCGTTTTTCACACGCAAAAGTACACAAAAAATTTATAATGACCAATAAAAAAGAGAGGAGCACGGCGATGAAGAAGCCGTGCCCCTCTCGGTGGGTATTTAGCAATAGTTCCTTTAGCGGATAATCACCTTGCGACCATCGATGATGTAGAAGCCGGGAGCGAGGGGCTCGGAGCAGCGTACACCGTTGATATTGAAGATGATATGCTCGGTGGGAGCATCAGCGGGGGAGATGGAGATATCCTCGACGCCGGTGATGACCTTCTCGGGCTCGATAGACAAGCCGTAAATCTTGACGGAGCCGAGGAGTTCACCTTCGCGCATCATGCCGGGTTTCTTGTCCATAGTGGAGTCGGTGGCGTAGATGTAAACGTAGACGGGGTTCTTGGTGTCGTAATTGACGATTTGGTCACTTTGGTACTCGGAGGAGAACTTGCCGGGGGTGCCGTCACCGATGCGCACATTGAGTTGCTGAGTGCCTTCGGTGGCAAAGGAGACGACAATCTTGCCGGTGCCGCCGACTTGGATAATCATGCCGTTGTACTGAGCGGCGACCATCTCGTCGTTGATGTCCTTGCCGATGATATCGTCGACGTAGGCCGAAGAAGTGACGTCGAGAGTGAAGCAAGATTCCTTGGTATCGTAGGTATTTGAGAGGTTGTAATAAACATCGTTGATGACGGTGTTGTTGAGGTCAACGGGGTCGCCGGTATTGCCGTCAACGAGGTCGTTGGCAAAGTCAACGTCGGTGTTTTCGGTAATTTGGGGGAGTTCTTGCTGAGGTTCGGGACCGATGATGCAAGTAGCCTGATATTGCGGCTTGCCATCGACATCGAGGTTGATATTGTATTCCTGCTTGCCGTCGAAGTAAGCACCGACGGGCTGGAGGATTTGAACGCCGGAGAGGTTCAACTCCATGATGTTGGTCATAGCGCTGTTGGTGCCGTAGAGGTTGACTTGAGCATCGTAGATGCTGAGCATACCATCTTTGCCCATACCGGAGGGCTTCATAAAGATGGCGCTACCGCCTTGGTTGATGACAAGGGTACAATTCGTGACTGTGACGTTGGCGATGTAAGCATAGAGCCCGGCGAGTGACACTTCATCACTCAGGGCATTGATGACTAACTTGTCGTCGAGACTGTTGCCTTGGATGATGAGGTGGTTTTCTTCGGCTCCACCGCCGCCAAACATGATACCACAACCCATGTAGTATATTTGGTTGGTGCCGTTGACAGCGATAGTGAGGACTCCACCGTTGCAAGTGATACCGTCACCCTTTGCTACGATATTAGTATTGTTGAGGATCAGAGTTTGGCTCTTGTAATCATATGAAACAGTCTTATCCTCGAGGACGTCATAGCAATTTTTCTCGCTGACCTCGATGCTGTTGACGGTGAGAGTCTGAGTGAATACCGCGGGCTGAGTAATGTAATAGTTGTTGCTGACGAGTTCGCTGCAGTGAGTGCCGTCGATGATGTAGGCACTGACAGTGGTATACTCGGTGAAGGTAAACGCCTCGGTGTAAGGCTGGAAGTTGGTGCCGTCGGTTGAGTAGTAGAGCGTG
>JBJEDD010000314.1:0-5147 GCA_051871715.1 Muribaculaceae bacterium
ATCATATAAAAAAATTCGCCTTTTATAATCACACAGGAAAGTGTGCATAGTAATCCAACTAACATAGTACACAATAAAACACCGGCATTTGATTTCATAATAATAAAAACGAATACAGATAAACCTAAGTCAACAAGATTGAGCTTCTGAGATTTATCAGACTCTTCTGTATTATCCGCTTTCAATTCTGTTTTTTCGTTTTTGGGTTTTGGGATTGTTTTCATTAATGCCCATAATGCAAACACGCTTATAGTAATTATTAGATTAATTATAAGCATCGAACACGTAAACCAAAAACCTCCATTGAATAATATACAAGAAAGTGTGCATAGAAGCCCGGTCAAGAATATGGTTACAACAGCGCCCTTATTTGCTTTGCTAATTGTCTTAATATGATTGATTATGTCTTTTTGTTTAGCATTTAAGATGGGCCTAATATTATCCTGATCTATCATATTAGAATCTTTGAGGTCTTCTTTTCGATCCTCAACTTCTTTAGTATCGGTTGCCTGTGTTGACAGTATCGGTTTTATATGGGTGTTTATCATATTCGACACTCCATCAGGAATATGTTCTTTCAGTTGATCGATTATATTCATTGCTGTTGTTCTGTTTGAGATTCGTTATGGATTTCATGGAATGCTTCACTTACTTCAGTTCGATGGGTTACTAAAACCCAGAGTGTGAGTATTGTAGCGATTAGCGTTAACTGAGACATAAACGTCTCAAAGAATATGCTTACTGAGTAGCGGAGTTTGCTGTCAAACTTTGATACCTTGGAGCGAGCCCAATTGTCGCGACGAGCCCAAATCTCCTCGAAATTAATATAAGCAAATCTCGCTATTAGTATTGATACCAAGTTGATTACGCCTAATATCAAACCAATCACCACCCACCAGCCGGCTGTAATGCTACCGAGAGTGGAGTCATAAAGAGATGGATCATCTACTAATAATGCACACAGCGTAAAAAACACAATAGAGATGAATAGTAATAATCCCACACGAGGCAAGCACCCCATGTGATTAATTAGCCATACCAATACAGTCTTGTTCATGCTCAGTGGATGGTGATTGATTTAGATTAAAAATTGAAGATACAAAGCAAGGCAGCCACGGGGATTGCTATCAAAGCGATGAGCATACCTAAGCAACCTTTCTTTGCTTGTTGATGAATGGTAATTTTGAAGCCTGGCTTGTCGTAATCGAGGGTCTTATCAGGATCTGAGGCTTGGATGCCCAGGTTGGCGGCATTTGCCACGAACTTATCCAACGATGTTTTTGACCAAATCTGCGATAGACACACCACTGAGCCGTCAGCCAAGGTGATGGTCTCGCCTTCTTTGGTGAAATACAGACTCATATCGGCTTTGGTATTGTATTTCAAAGCCTCGGATTGGGGCAATAACAATTCATCTACGCCTGAGTCGGGGCACAAATTGTTGGGGAAGGCGCGACGCAGCTCAGCCAAGGTCGCTTTGGGGTTGAGAGCTACATAGGCATGAACAATGCCCAGAGCGGTACGGTTCTGCGACTTACCGATAATGGATGCTTTACAATTCATTACATCTTATACTTCGTTAGTTGAATTTTACCTCGAGGTCGGGCTCGGAGCGGACTAAGTCGGCGATGAGCAGGATAACGTCTTCCGTGTCGATGTCGAGCACATTGGCAGCGACCAAGAGGTTCTCCACTTCGTCGCGAGTGAATACGTTGTCTACAATCATTATCTGCATCAGAGCTTCAAAGACCGGCATGGCATCCTCGCGCGACACTCCGGCACCGGCTTGTTCTACATAGTCGCGCATGGCTTCTTCGTCGAAGTCTTTAATATTTTCCAACTCTGTCTCTACCAGTGATTTAAGTTCGGCAAGATCCATGTCAAAAGCGTCGGCAATTTCTTCAATAGCCGTGGCTTCAGCTTCGGCATATTCGCCATCAGCCCATATAGCAGCTGCCAAAAGTGCAGCAAAATCGTTGATATCTACTTTCATATTTTTTTGAATAAACGTTTAAGACGATTCTTGAGACTATTTTTTGATGCACGAGCTTTAGCCATGCGGGCGGCAATTTCTTTACCTTCTTTGGTACGCTTATCGACCTTGCCGTCTTTTGTTTTCTTTACAGCCATTTTGCGTTTTGGTATTATTTTGAAGTAAATAGTTTGTTCATCGCGAGCGGTTTCCTCAAATCCAGCCCCGCGGAGAAACTTCTCCGCACGACGGTTTGAAATATCACATCGCGACAGGATGCGAAATTTTCGGTTGAGCAACTCGTTCACTATTAGCCTGAAACCGCGCATATATAGCACAGCAGGATTGACTTGGTGCTCCCAGCCGCCACCATGAATTGATAGATATGAGCCACGCTCATCTTCTTGCAGCAAATATACGAAGCCTATCGGCTTGTGGTCGCTAAGTCGGTAGAGTAGGTAACAGTGAATGAACTGCTTATAGTTTTCAAGGAGCGCTTCCCACTGCTGTGGGGTGTCAACGTCGGTTACAATGTTATGCCAGTCATTGGGAGAGAAACGACTGACGATGTCCACTTCTCCGGAGTAGGCTTTCAGCTCTACCACACTATCACCAACGCAAGGATATGGTAGAGTGAAAGCTTTCATTATGGCATTATTCTTTACCAGCGGCAACTAATGTGATGTCGTCCTTTGCTAATTTGGTGTCGTCAGCGTTGGCTACTTGTACGCCGATACCATACATTTCGGTAACTTTTTTCTCAAAGCTACCAACACGCAGATTGCCACCGAAAGTTTGCTCACCACCTTTAGCGCCGGTAGTCATCAAAGAGCCGAGAGTAGCTTCATCGTCTGCTTTTGCCTTGCACGTAGCAGTAGTGTAAACACGCAGTGATGCGCCAAACGCTTTTTTGAAGTTTGCCTTGAATGTTTTTTACCTTCATGCGGCTGTCAATTCTAAGATCTGCCATAATGTTAAGTTTTTTAGGTTAATAACTATAATTAGGTTGATGTTAATTACTTTGGAAGTGAGTACATTTTTGCTCGCAAATCGGCGATTTGACCTCGTAGACCTGCAATGGAGCCGTTTATCTGGTACTTTACCATTTTTGTATTATATGGATAACTTTTTGCTGCTTGCAATCGTGCAATTTCAGCACGCTTTTTTGCAATCATTTTCATTGCTTCAGCTTTGGTTTTCGGATTACAGCCCATAGTTTTATTGGTTTTTAGAGTTAGTAATTGTTGAAATACAATATTTGAAGTTGTCACCATTGGTGGCTCGAACTTTTATTTTGGTGTTATGCCAATTGCAAGTGTATAAACCGGAAAGCTCAAAGTGAGGGTGGCTCTTAAGAATTTTGGGCGATACCCCGCTGAGCCATTTCATAGGTCCACTGCCCACAGTGTTGCCTTCGTGCATTGAGTATGCAGCATGATTAGACTCAGCGCGTGGAGATTTCCAATAGGTGTGATTGTTGGTAATGATTATTGCTAAGCCACCGACTACGTTTTCAAACACTCGACTCAATGTCTCGATGCGGCGCACATCCTTCCAGTAATTATACATGGTGAGGTTTGAAGCTGCCTGATTTTTAATGATTTGGCTTTCTTTGCGATGCATACGCTCACCGAATATGACAAATTCGTAGTCGACAATGATGGTGGCATATTTCAGTTCAATCGCAGCATATTGTCCTTGTCGAGCTACCACAATATCCACCGATACTTGATTTTCCCAGGGGAACGACAACGAGCCGGGCTTCACACCGCGCGCTACCAACTCGGTGAGAGGTACACGATACTCGGTGTCAACCAAGTCGTAATGTTTGCTGTCAATGAGGTGCATAGCGAGCATCACTTGCATATCGCGCTCGTTGGCTATCAAGCCTTGTTGGCTTTGAATCCAAGCGTCACAATCACAATGCAATGTTGCGAGTAATGTCGGTGAAGATTTAGGTATCATTAATGTTATCAGCGGTTTACTGATGAAAATGGTATATGGTCCTTGATACCCTGTAGGACCCGGTTGTTGCTTATAATTCAGCTGCATAATAAAATACGTGGGCATCCACTATGCTCGTCCGTTGTTGGGGCCTTCCACAGCCGGTAGGTGAACGATGCAGAGCTAAATACCCACGCCGATATATTATTCCAAATGTGTGCCATTGGGCAGTTTGTCCCAATTGCACACACCGGGGATTATATACCCGTAAGCATTCATTTCTGACCTTGACTTTGACCTACGTTTGGGTATTGTGGAAGTTTCAAACAACCAAAGGCAAAGCATTAATGACGCTTTTATTATGTAGTTGCCTCCACCAAAAGCACCTCTGTGCCAACTCTTTAATGGGTTTTTCCCGCCCTCAATCCTCGATGGAATTGAATCTCGGCGTGGGTGGAGCCGTTGCAAATTTAGATTTTATTTTTTATTTATACAAGTTTCAATTAATTTTTTCGACTTTTTTCGGTGATTTTTTTTAACTTTGCAGTGAAGAAAGCAATATGTAGTGTCTGTACACGTAAGTCTAATTGGCTTTGAACGTGTGCAGATATTTTTTTGTATGAAATGATTTAAATGTTTGTAAACCAATGGAAAAGGAACAGGATGAGCGTCTGTGGACGGGCTCATTTATCAAGATTTGTGTAATCAATTTCTTCATATTTCTCAATTTCCACTCGTTGTTGCCGACGTTCCCGTTTTTCGTGGAATACCTGGGCGGCGATGCGGTGATGATAGGCGTGGCGACGGCTCTGTTTAGTATTGCGGCGATATTGCTGCGCCCGATTGCGGGGTGGCTGGTCGACACCTGGGGTCGCTTCTCGGTGCTGTTGGTCGGCTTGGTCGGCTTGGCAGCCATACCGATGGGCTATTTTGTCTCGGCAGGCATCGCCTTGGCGGTGATACTGCGCACGGTCAATGGTGTGTTCCATGCGGCATCGAGCAATGCAGCGACGACTTGGGCGACGGATATTATACCTCGCACGCGCATGGGCGAGGGCTTGGGCATGTATGGCTTGTCGATGGCATTGTCGACGGCTGTGGCTCCGGCATTGGGCTTGGCGGTGATGGGGGCTTGCGGCTTCAAGTGGCTCTTTGTGATTGTCGCCGCCACGGCGGTGGTAGCCATGGCGCTCACATTATCCATAAAATCAAGAAATTACCGGCTGTCGGC
>JBJEDD010000315.1:0-5114 GCA_051871715.1 Muribaculaceae bacterium
TGCCGAAGTTCATGATTGCCGGCAGCATGGTGTCGCCTACGCCCACAAAGGCGCCATAGGCAACTATGGAGGCGGCATACAGTGGTTCAGCCCATGCCTCGATGCGCAACACCTCGGTGCCGAGCGCACTGATGGCTTCGACGTCGGTGAGCAGGTCCATCATCCATGGCGCGGCGATATAGAGGGCGATGCCCATGACTGTCATGACGCCCACGCCGAGGAATACGGCGAGGTGGCAGAAGCGCTCGACCAAGTCGAGCCGCCCGGCTCCGTAACTCTGCCCGGTGAGGGTGGTGGCGGCATCGCCGATGCCGAAGCCCGGCATGTAGCAGAGGCTCTCAGCGGTGACGGCAAAGGCATTGGCGGCGATAGCCACCGAGCCAAGGGGCGCGACAATGATGGTTATCATTATCTGAGCACCGCAGAATACGGCATGCTCGAGGGTCATCGGCGTGGCTATCTTGGTGGCGCGTTGCAGCACTGCCTTGACAGGGCGGAAACTGCCGCGCTCGGGGCGCCGCAGGTGCAAATCGGGCTGGCGGAACAGCATCCAGTACATGGTGAGTAGGGCGGTGATGACCTCGGCACCGGCTGTGCCGATGGCAGCGCCGGTGACTCCCCAGCCACAGCCCGGCATGGTCACTGTGGTGCCCCACAAGTCCATCTCGCGGGTGGGGAAGATAAGGAACCAATTGAATACCACGTCCATGAGACACATAGCGACGTTGAGTAGCGCCGGCACCTTCATGTTGCCGGCGGCTCGCAGGGTGCCGCTGGCAAGGTAATTCATTGTCAGCAAGGGCAGTGCACCGGTGTAAATCATGAAGTAGATAGATGCGTCGGCACAGATTTCGTCTCTGCCGCCGAGCCAGTGGGGCAGTTGCCCGCCGATGGCGATGCCGATGGCGGCGATGGTCATGCCAACGACGAGGCACGAGGTAATGCCCTGGCGCATGACGTTGCGAGCACCTGCAGGGTCGGAAGCCCCCAGGCGGTGAGCCACTTGCACCGAGAAACCCGTTGTGACCGAGGCACATACGCCCCAGAATAGCCACAACGAACTATTCATCAAGCCCACGGCAGCGGCTCCGTTGACACCGATGCGCCCCACCATCGAGGCGTCGATGTAGAACATGATGATATTGGACAACTGAGCCAAGATCGCCGGGATGGCGAGCGTGGCGGTGAGGGCGGCTTGCCTGCGCAGGCTCAGCGGCTGCCCCGAACGGATGCAGGACAGGTCTGCCATGGTGCTACTTGGGCTGTGGTCGCGGAGTCTCGTTCATCAAGGCGTCCATCGCCTCGGGGATGACCAATACGTCGAGTGGCGACAGCGGGCGCATACCCTCAAAGAGGCGGAACTTGCTGAGAAACAGCATCGAACGGCGCAGCAGGAACAGCGGTGTCGCCACGCCTGTGGTCTCGGGCCACATCTTGATGTACTCGGTGGTGTTGTCGCGGAAATAGGCTTGAAGGAACGAGCTCTGTGCCGTCACCATCTTATTGAAGGTCGAGTCGTTTTCCTCGGGGAACATTATCAATTCCACGTTGCCGTTGATGTCGAGGCGACGCAGATGTCCGTCCTCGAAGGTGGCGAGCATTTCCTTGCCCGAAATCTGGTCGTGGTAGTCTTGGTAGATGCGTTGCGACGAGAAGCCCGACTCGGGGAGGTGAGCATAGTCGATGGTGGAGTCGTTGAAATGCATCTCAATGATATTGCCGTAGATCTGTCGTTCGTCGCTCCAGAGGACGGGCGCTACGTACATGCGCAGGGTAGAGTCGGCACTGGTGACGCGCATGGAGTCGCATATACCCTGGACGTCGGAGCGGAAGAGGCGCACACGAGGCCAAATGTCGGCAACGTGGGTGGTGTCGGCAACGAGGGTTGAGTCGACGAGTGTGGTGTCGATGAGCCGGCGGGCATTGAGTTGGCGTCCATGCAGATAGAGGGTGTCGCCTTGGCTGTATTCCTTGATGAGGAGGCGCCCGGTGGCATAGCAACTGTCGGTGGATTGGTTGAAGAAGCCATAGTCGGCGCTGAGCGATGCTTGGCGTGCCGAGTCGGTGAGGACCATGTAGCCATAGCACTTGCCGATGCCGCCGAGGCGGTCGTAGTAGATGGTGTCGGCGGTCATGGTGCGTCCCGAGGGGGTCTTGACCAGCGAGCGGTCGTACAGCGCAGCAGTATCCAATTCGGTGTTATACAGTCCGTTGCGCGTGTATATGGTGCCGCGAGCGTTGATGATGATGCTCGGAGAGGTCAACTCGGAGACGTGCGACACGGTGTTGTAGTACAGGGTGTCGGTGTAGATGTTGAGGGTGTCGGATTCGCCGCGCGAGTCGAGGTGGACCGAGCGATAGAATGTAGCCTCCTTGGTCTTGGGATTGTACTCGCCCTCGAGGGATTTGAGGCGGTTTTTGGGGTCGTAGAGCACACCACCGGTGGTGTAGTAGCCCAATTCGATGCCGAGGTCGTAGACAAAGATGTCGGTCTCGAGAGTTACGTCGCGGTTGATGAGGCGCACATTTTTGCCCGGGTCGGCATATAGGTAGCACACTTGCTCGGGACCGCGGTAGTTGAGTTCGTCGGCAAAGATGAAGAGGGTGTCGCCTTGTTCCATGGATACGTTGCCGAAGGCATCGAACGACTCGGTCTCGACGTAGTAGTGAGCGCTGTCGCAGGTCATGGTCATGGGACCTTTGGTGAATATGACGTTGCCGGCGACGATGAGGAAGGAGTCGGTGCTCTGCTTGTGTAGGATGTCGGCTTGCTCGAGGAATACGCGATTGCCATCAGCGCGCGATGCTGTAGGCACCTGCGGGGTGTAAGTGACCTGTGGCGACGGTGTCGAGCCTATGAAGGCGGCAGCCGTCACCACGGTGGTGATGCAGAGTGCGGCAATGGTCTTGCGCATAAGTGGTTATTTCGACTTTATCCAGCCGTCGTATTTGAAGTCGCAGCCACGCCAACCCTCCTCGATACGCACATAGGTGTCGTTAATCTTGTTGATGAGCCATTCGTTGACGATGCGCTCGCTGGCGGCGTTTTCACACATATTTTTGATAAGTTGGTAGTCGTCCGAGAGATTGGCACGATGGGCAGGGATGCGAGTGGTGAGTTTGACGATGGCGACGATTTCGCGGTCGCTGCGGGAGTTGCGCATGATGAAGGGGGCTGATATTTCGCCCGGTTCCATACCGGCAACCACGCGGGCTACCTCCTGGGGTAGTTCGGACATCTGGAAGTTGACGGTGCCGGTCTCGGGGTTGACCATCACGCCACGTGAGTTGTGTGTATCCTTGTCTTGGGAGATGTATTGAGCGGCTTCCTCGAAGGTAAAGCGGTGGTTTTCAACGATATCGGTGCGCACCGAGTCGAGGCGGTTGATAGCATCGGTGAGGTCGGCATCAGATACCTTGGGACGTAGGAGGATGTGTCGGGTGTTGATGCGGTCGCCTCGTTTCTCGATGAGTTGGATGATGTGGAAGCCATATTCGGTCTCGACGATGCGCGACACCTTGGTGGGGTCGTTGAGGTTGAAAGCGACGGCTGCATATTCGGGGACCAACTGACCGCGGCCCATGAAGCCGATTTCGCCGCCACGGATGCCCTCGGGCGCCTCTGAGTAGAGGATGGCGAGGGTTGAGAAGTCGGCTTCGCCGCGGTTGACGCGGTCGGCATAGTCGCGGAGGCGCGCCTTGACATCCTCAATTTCTTCGCGCGGAATTACGGGGTTGATGGTGACAATCTGCACCTGTACCTGCAAGGGCACATAGGGGATAGAGTCCTCGGGGAGGTCTTGATAGTATCGGCGCACGTCGGCGGGAGTGATCTTGAGGTCCTTGGTGAGGCTGCGGCGCACCTGGCTGATGCGGAAGCGGTTGCGCATCGAGGTGGCGTAGTACTCGCGGATGTCGTTGAAGGGCTTGCGGAAATATTGCTCGACCTTCTCGCGGGAGCCGAGGTTGGTGATGAGGTAGTTCATCTGTGCGTCGACTTGCGCCATCACCATCGACTCGGTGACCTCGACGGTGTCCAGGTCGGCTTGGTGGAGGAAGAGGCGCTCGACGGCAATCTGCTCGGGGATAACGCAGTAGGGGTCGCCGTTGATGGGTATGCGGTCGTTCTGCATGTCCTGATAGGCTTGCTCGATTTCGGACTTATAGATAGGCTCGTCGCCGATAATCCAGGCGACTTCCTCGATGATATTGTTCTGGGCAACGCTTATCAACCCCACAGTGGCGAGGGCTGCAAGGGCTATGATTGTCTTGGCTTTCATTCTTTTTAGTCTTTATTGGCGACAAAGTTACGCAAAAATCTCGTTTCACGAGTATAATGCATTACTAAAATTATTTAAACGGATGAGCGAAGTAAAAAATGCGCGTGATTTTTTGCGGTTTGCGATAAAAAATTTTTAACTTTGTGAGCATAAATCAATAAACCGCAAAAAAATATGCCATTAAATATAGGGACGCTCCTTCAAGGGGGTAAGTACAAGATAGTCCGCTTTATCAGTTCGGGAGGCTTCGGGTGCACCTACGAGGCAGAGCACACTATGCTCAAGGGGCGAGTTGCTATCAAGGAGTTCTTTGTCAGCGACTTGTGCAACCGCGATAGCGATACCGGACATGTGTCGGTGGGCATCACCTCCAAGGTCGCGCTGTTCAACAAGTTACGACGCAAATTCGTCGACGAGGCGGTGGCACTGTTTCACTTGGCTCATCCGGGCATCGTCCACGTTAGTGACGTGTTTGAGGAGAATGGCACCGCCTATTTCGTGATGGACTTCATCAAGGGGCGTTCGCTCGCCGATATAGTCCATCAAGAGGGACCTATGAGCGAGGCTCGCGCCCTCGGTTACATCCGCCAAGTGTGCGCTGCGCTCAATTACGTGCACTCTCAAAACCGCCTTCACCTCGATATCAAGCCCCAAAATATCATGGTCGACGGCGCCGACCGAGCCATCCTTATCGACTTCGGCGCCTCCAAGCAGTATGATGAGGAAAGCGGCGAGAACACATCCTCGCTTCTGGGCTTGACCCCCGGCTACGCGCCGCCCGAGCAGTCCTCGCAGGACCTTCAGCACTTTTATCCCGCGACCGATATCTACGCC
>JBJEDD010000316.1:0-19731 GCA_051871715.1 Muribaculaceae bacterium
ATGCAAGAAGTAGATTCAATGGTTAATCGAGCACAAAATAATGCAGCAAATTCTATATCACGGCAGTAAAGAAATAGTTAAAAACCCCGAAGTTCGCGAGCCAAATCGTACTTTAGACTTCGGTAAAGGATTTTATCTTACATCCTCTACCGAACAGGCTGAGCGTTGGGTAAAGAATCACCTTGATGCTGAAGAAATTGGCTATGTCAATTTATATTCAATTGATTTAGATGCTTTGCCGACATTGATGAAAGTATTGACATTTAACGGATCAACTGAGGAATGGGTGGATTTTGTGCTAAATAACAGGGTGGTTAATGGTTATACGCATGATTATGATATAGTTATTGGTCCGGTTGCTAATGATCGTGTTTATGCCCAGTTTTCATTATTTGAAGGCGGGATTATAAGCAAAGAGACGCTTATTAGAGAGTTAAAGGCATATAAATTAGTTGATCAGTATTTGTTTCATACCCATCGTTCGCTTGAGTATTTGAAGTACGTTGATAATTATGAAGTGAAGAAATGAATCCGATAACGGCTGATAACTTATATCAAATACTCCCGTTCAAGGTGAGTCAATTGTCTATGCTTTACGCCAAGAAATTCGGGGTTAGTATTCAGGATGCCATTATGTCGATATACAGGTCGAATACATATAAAGCCCTCGAGCAAGAAGAGACCAAGTTGTGGCATTATGGTCCGGTAGCTCTAATGGAATATTACCTCGAGCACAATTAATTCATCTATTCCGTACCCATAATTGGCTATCTTCCGCTTAGTATAATGGATTGATATAGTCTTTGTTTCAAAGTTAACTAAAATTATATATTAAAAAGGTCATATTGCAAATTTTATATAAATTTGCGCTTAATTAAAACAGCACACGAAAAGAGAGTGAGCTATGGTGTGTTGATAGATATTTCTACTTGAAAATAATAAAATGGATATTCTTAATGAACAGCAGCAAATTGCTGCATAAACTATAATCACAGATGTACCTACCAAAACCAGCGCGTCGTTGATGCCTGCGATATCTGCCTCGAGCTTCCGTAGAGCGGCACCAATCACTCGCTTAATGTCGCCGTATGCACCGGCATCGCCATTTGGTAATTCTACTCCAAAAAAATGACATTTATGTCAACTTTTTGGAATATAGTTACTTAACCAGCTATAAATCAGCGGTTACCAATTTAGTAATTCGGGCTTTAGCAGGAAGTCAATCAGTCCGATTGTTACTATGCCGTTCTCGTCTCTTTTGGGGTGTATGTAGTCTTTGACGATAATGATTTTTTTAAATGAATCGTCAATATTGAGTAGCGATGCCGACTCTTGTCGCTCCTTGGCTACAGAGGGCATGATGAACGCTGATTGTATATAATAGCGTTGGCTGCCTTGGTTGGCAACAAAATCCACCTCATATTGTTTGCGTATGCTCTTGCCTTCCTTGTCTGTCGTGCGGTGTTCCACTACACCTACATCTACTTGGAAACCTCTGGTACACAGTTCGTTGTAGATGATATTCTCCATTATATGATTTTCTTCTTGCTGGCGAAAGTCGAGTATGGCGTTGCGTATGCCGATATCCGTGAAGTAATACTTGGATAGCGTACCGATGTACTTTTTGCCTTTGATATCATATCTTATTGCTCGCTCGGTCATAAATGAGTCGCACAGGTACGAGAGATAAACGTCAATGGTCTTGTTGGATAGCGAAACATTTTTTAGGCTCTTGAATGTGTTAGCCAATTTATTGGGATTGGTTGGCGAGCCAATTGCTGATGCTATCACTTGTATCAACTCTTGTAACTCCTCTACACCCTTCACTCGGTTGCGCTCGACTATATCCCTAAGATATACGGTCGAATAAAGGCTTTTGAGGTACTCCGTCTTCTTCTTGGCAGTCTCCAAGGTCAGCACGTGGGGCAGTCCACCGTAGGTATAGTAATCTCGCCAGGCTTCGATAGGGTGTCGACTATCTACTGACATATACTCGGCAAATGATAGTGGATACACATGTATTTGGTCCCCTCTGCCTCTGAATTCCGTGATTATGTCCTTCGACAAAAACTTCGAGTTGCTACCCGTGACGTACACGTCGGCATTATCAATTTTGAGGTAACTGTTGAGTACATCTTCAAACTCTGCGACGTGTTGCACCTCGTCAAGAAGGATATAATACATGTCATCATCGTTCATCTGCGAGTCAATGTGTGCGAGCAATGCATCGGGGTCGCGCAATGCCACATTGCGCCTATCCTCCAAGTCTATCCGTATGATGTGGTCATTGGCTACACCGCTATCAATCAGATGCTCTGTAAACAATTTGAACAGCAAGTACGACTTGCCCGAGCGTCTAAGTCCCGTAATGATTTTGATAAGCCCGTTGTGCTTGCCGGCGATCAACTGATTCAGATAATAGTCTCGTTTTATATTCATAATATCAAGCCTTTTCTATCGCTTGCAAATTTAACAATTATTCGAGACACATACAAAGCTTCTACTCCAAAAAAATGACATTTATGTCAACTTTTTGGAGTAGAAACACTTAACTTGCTATAAATCAGCGTGTAATGTGGGTTAAATTACCACCTTGGTTGCTCCCATGGCAGTGTGTATCACATATACGCCCTTATCCAAGTCAATACTGAAATCTCTGTCGCCATGATACAGCAAACGACCATTGACATCGTACACCGAGCATCCCTCGGTCAATCCGCTGACAATAAGGGTGCCATTGTTCGCGCGAATATGCATTTGCGATACATTCATGGGATTCACTCCACTCTCTTGCTTGGTGAATGCAACCTCAATGAGGCAGTCATCGTTTAATTCGCTTATTTCGTATACTCCATCAGTTGCCTCTACCGGCTCACCGTTAATACTGATGGATTCAAGTTCACATTGGTCTGTTGGCGTTGCCTCAATGCGTAATGACTCACCTTCATTTACATATATTTCCGATTCGGCATTACCGTTAAGAAGAACCACTCCACGGTCTGCATCAAAGTGTGCCGTGGCAATATATTGTTCACAACGTATGTGAGTGAATTTACCCCACAAACCATCTGCTTGATACACTTTTTTGCATCCGACCGGAACAGTGACCACAACTTGATTGAAGAAGTTCCTTGGGGTCGATTGTAAGCCGTCAGGTGCCTGGGCAGGTACAAGCGATTTACAGAGGATAGTTTGTAAATTATCACATGATACAAACGTTCCGTAGTTGAGCGTCTGAATATTTGACGAGAGAACAAGGTGATTTACTTTACTACTTCCGAGGGCAATCCCAGATGGGATAGTATGTACATTTTCACCAAATTCTACTGTGTCAATTATGCCGGCGAGAATAGTGTAATTTGATGTTTCTTTCTCTGGTTGACGTCCAAAATATACATAGTCCATAGTAGTATTGTATAGTGGTGAAGCCGTGCCAAATAG
The DNA here is from genome assembly GCA_051871715.1 of Muribaculaceae bacterium. Lineage (GTDB taxonomy): Bacteria > Bacteroidota > Bacteroidia > Bacteroidales > Muribaculaceae > CAG-873. The sequence continues at coordinate 3,442 of JBJEDD010000316.1, forward strand.
AATAGGCTCTGTACTATCTTGAATAATTAGCCGCGAGAATGCTGTGTTTTTAAAAGCACTTGCACCGATACTACGTATGTTTGCTTGGATAATTAAATCACCGCCCAAGGATGAGCATTTTTCTAACATACGATCAGGAATTGACGTGAGGTTTGTCGGGATATTGATCGACTGTAATGCGGTGCAATTGGCAAACGCTTCAGGTCCTATAGTCGTGATGTTGTCAGGGAGATGTAATGTGGTAAGTGAACTGCATCCATAGAATGCTCGCTCACCTATGGTCTTTGTGTTTTCGTGCAAATGCACTTCTAACAACTCTGCATGACCGTAGCACAATAAGTTAGGTATGTTTGTGAGTAAAGGACCGGTCTCAACTTTTATCGCTCGGTATTGCTCCCTAAATTTGAGTGCTGTTTCTCTGCCAATATATATACTATCCAACAGGGCATATGGAAAGTTCGGGAAATCAATCGGTTGGTCGCAGTCTTCAATAATTACAGTTTTGAGTACATATGGATTTACGCCAAAGCCGTCAATTGACATGCAAGTAGGCAATATTCTAAAAGAAATCAGATTTGGACAGTAAAAAGATTGTCTGTGAGATATCGGAGAACCACATATTATATGCTTGATATTTTTGTTGTTATAGAAGCCTCTACCTAAAGATGTTGCGGAATTGGCAGCGAGTGTGCGATGAATGATTACACTATCCAATGGACAATCTGGGAAAGCATCTGCTTCCTCGAAATCGAAGGGTGTCTCGGCAGGCTCAATCACCAACTTGCGTAGGCTTGTTTGCTCTGAGAAAGTGTTTTTCCATACACGCATTTCAGGTGCGTCGAATGTTATAGTCCCAATACTTACACCGGTGAATGTGCGTGTGTTGACCTGTGTACAATTACCGGCGACTGTAATGTCGATATTTGTGCCGGCATTGATTAGCGACAGCTCTTCATAAATTGAAGAACCACTGCGTACCGAAGTATTGCGACCAATATAAATAGTCTTTAGCGGACAATATTTAAATGCTAAGCTCATTACTGTCCATCCATTACCATCAACATACCATACACCCTTGATGGGTGTGGTGCTATCCTCAAAAATCAGTGATGTGGCATTGGTACATTGATGAAAGGCATTATTGCCGATCGTTGTTACTTCATAAGTCGAGCCATTATACTCAACGGTGGCAGGAATCACGATGGAGGTGATTGAATTATCGGCTGCACCGGTGACTGTGGCAACGCCATCGCTAATAGTGTAGTTAATGCCGTTAACTGTAAAGCCGCTTGCTTGCAACACAGCTAATAAAGAAAGTAAGAAGAAAGATAAATAACGTATCATATTAGAAAACATTTTAAAAACCGAATTGACTACAAAAAGCATAAATAGTTCTGTTTGTGAGCAATCCGTTGCAAAGGTAAAAAATAATCCTGTATCCACCAAATCATACAAAGCAGTTATAACCGGAAAAAACACCCATTAAGGGGCAACCCGACCCACAACACCATCTCCATTCACATCACTGACAACGCCATCCCCCCCCCCCCCCCCCCCCCCCCCCCCCCCCCCACACACACACAACGCCATCACCTCTCAAATGGCCAGTAGTTGATATATTAAAAATAGTTAAAATGTATTACGTGCCACGTAATGTATCTTGCTTGTATGAGGTGATGAGTTTATGGTGATGAGTTGTATAATAGGTTGGTGTATAGGTTAATATGTTGTGGTTGGTGGTTTTGCTGTGTTTTGTTGGTGGGGCAGTGATCTGTTTTACTTGTGCTATTGAGAAATGTTAAAAAATAAAATTTTTACTTGTCGCATTGCCGGTTCATGAAGTGATATTGTTTATGGTTAATATGGGACGCTGTGTTAAAACTGAACTGCACCCCAAAAGCTTTTTGTCTAACCTTTGGGGTGCAGTTCTATTGCGATATAGCCGCTGCTTAAGTTATTAAACCATAGGCTTTACTTGCGTCCGATGAGGTCGTCGTTGGTGATTGAGGTGTCGGTCTTGCGGACTTGAGCACGGAGGTTACCGAAGCGGTAGGCGATGCCGATGCTCAGTTGCATAGGATTATTGCGCGAGGTGGTGGAGTAGCCGGTGTAGTCGCCGTTGACGATGTGGCTGGTGGACACGTCGTTGTGGTTCTTGATGGGGTTGCGCAATTGCACCATTACCTGCAGGCGCTTCTCCTTGAGGAAGGAGCGGCGCAACTCAATGCCGTACATGCCGCTGTAGAATGGGCGCGTAATGTAGGAGTAGACATCTCCTGCCCAGCCGTTGCCGGTCCATGCGATGAGCCCGACCTCGAAGTCGGCGGGGAGGGTCTGAGAGATGCGGCAGAATGCGCTGTAGGTCCAACGACCGAGTTCCATGCCGGTCTGGGTGAAGCGGTTGTAGTCGGCATTGGCGTTAATCATGAAGTTGGTCTTGGGGGTGATGCTCCAGCGGGTGTAGAGGTTGAAGGACAGGGTGCGCGAGTGACCGATGTTGTCGTAGGTGGAGTGGACGATGTGGTCGTCGTCGAGGAACTTGACGGCGGCGATGCCGTTGTTGCACATAGCATAGTCGACCGAGAAGTTGACGTTGAACGTGCGCTTGATAAGCGAGTAGTTGAGTTTCATCGAGCGGCGAGCGGCGCTGCCGAGGTCGGGGTTACCATAGGAGATATCCGAGGGGGACTCGATGGTGGCAGGATTGAGGTAAGAGATGCCGGGGCGAGAGATAGAGGTGGAGTAGTTGAACGACAGTGAGTTGGCATCGTTGACTTGCCACGAGATGGCAGCCGAGGGGACAATGTCGTTGAGGTCGGAGGAGTAGTCGTTGCCCGAGCCGTCGGGGTAGGACGCCTCCAGGTGTGAGTATTCGTAGCGCAGTCCGGCGCGGAGCATCACCTTGTTGAGACGCACGGTGTATTGCCCGTAGACAGCACCGATGGAGGTGTTGTGCTTGAACTCAAGCTCCTCGGGGCGGTAGCCAACGTAGTCGAAGTTGTTCTGCGAGTGGTTGTTACGCAGGATACCTTTGACGCCGAAGTTGAGGGTGTGGATGCCCAATTGGCGGGAGTAGTCGCCCTGGATGGTATGCTCAAAGAATTTGAGGTTGTAGTCGGCGATATTGGCGGTGTAAGGGAGGGAGAAGTTGACACAGTCGAGGTAGTAAGTGTCGCTGGAGGTGTCCTGGTTGGTGTGCGAGAGGAGGTAAGAGAGAGTTATCTTTTCGCCGGGGCGATGAGTGTTGTGCTGGTAGTTGAAGGCGGCGTTGAAGTCGACGTAACTATTCTTGTTGTTGAGGATATTGGTGCGGTAGGACGAGGCGAGGGAGCCGTCGGTGGCGAAGAGTTGGTCGAAGCCGTTGCCATCGCCGTTGATGCCGTAGGCATAGCCGCTGAGTTCGGCGGTGAAGAGGTTGAGGGTGTCGGGCTGATATGAGGCGTCGAAGCCGAAGAAGCCGAGGTTGCCGTGGAACTTGCTGAAGTTGTCTTGGTCGCGCTCGCTGCCGTCGGGATAGTAGAAGCGATTGGTGGTTGTGACCTTGGTTGAACGCTCGCTGATGCCCTGGAAGCCACCGTAGACGTTGAAAGTCACCTTGTCGATCTCGGAGGTAATCCAGGTGTTGAGCCCGGGATAGTCACACTGAGTGTCGTAGCGGAGGGCGACGTTGCCCAGGACGCCCTTGATGGAGGCGTTGCTGTTGGTGATGATATTGAGGATGGCGGTGGTGCCCTCGGCGTCGTACTCGGCACCGGGCTCGGTGATGACCTCGATGCGCTTAATCATCGACGCGGGCAGGGCGGCAAAGAGGTCCTTGGCGTTGCGGCTCATCGAGTTGTTCGGGCGGCCGTTCTTGTAAATCTTGAACGAGGTGGAGCCGTTGACGCGGATGGTGCCGTCGGCATCGACGGTGACCATAGGCACCTTGCGCATGACGTCCTGCAGGGTTGAGGTCGGTGTTGCCGGGTCGGCTTGCACGTCGTAGGCGATGCGGTCGATTTGGCGCACCACCAAGGGGCGCTGGGCGGTGACGGTGATGCCTTGGAGTTGCTCGACGGCTTCGCTGAGGGTGATGGTGCCCAGATCGGCAACCGGGGCGTCGTTGGTAACGGCAAATGCCTCGAGGCGCGATGCCATGCCCACATATGAAAATTCAATGCGGTAGTCGCCGGCGGCTGCGATGTTGTAATCGAGTATACCTATCTCGTCGGTGACATCCGACACTATGGCATGGACTGTGTCGGCGGCATTGTAGAGGCGGTAAGTGACGTAGGGAAGTCCCTCGCCGGCAGCATCGGCTACGACGGCTTTAACTTGATAAGCCTTGGCTGTAATGCCAGCCAAGGCTATGATTGCGGCGCATAATAGTTGCTTTTTCACTGCTGTAAATGTATTTTTGCTTTGTTTTCGTTTATGTTATCGTCTATATGACGCACAAACGAGGGCAAAAATTACAGCAGGGGGCAAAAAAAGTGAAAAAATCAGCCTTCGTTGATGTGCATCTGGCGGCGGAATACCTGTTTGAACGAGATGAGAGTCTCGGTGCGTGCCATGCCGAGGGCTTGGATTTGCTGCAACAGGTGCAGCAAGTGGTCGTTGTTGCGAGCGTATAGTTTGATAAATATGTCGTATTGACCGGTGGTGAAGTGGCACTCAACGATTTCGGGGATTTCCAGCAGAGCATCGACTACCGAGTTGTACTGTGCGGGGTCGCGGAGGTACAGACCTACGTAGGCACAAGTGTCGTAGCCGACAGCGTTGGGGTCGATGAGCGACTCGCTGCCGCGGATTACACCTATCTGGGTGAGGCGCTGGATGCGCTGGTGGATAGCCGCGCCCGAGACACCACATTCGCGGGCGATTTCGAGGTAGGGCTTGCGTGCGTTGGCAGAGAGGTTGCGCAGGATGTTGAGGTCGAGTTGGTCTAATGATTGACGGGGCATGATGATTTGTATAAGAGATTAATAATGTGTGTGCTTATTCCCAGGTATATTGTTTACCACGGTTAATGCGGGAATAGACATACTGTATTGCGAGCCTTATGGGGCGTGTTGCCGCCAGCCAAGGCAAGGATAGTGTCATGTGTCGAGCACCGATGGCACGGATAGGTCGAAGCCATATCAAGCCGATGGGATACCAGCAGAGGATGGCGACAGCCACAGCGATCCCCAAGTGGGTGGTGAATGGCGGGATGGCGAGAGCCGCCACCGGCAGGATGGCGCCGGCGGTATAGAGGATGCCGCTGAGGCGCATCATCAGGCGTCGACGCGGATGAATGAAGCGCTCGGTGAAGCGACGCACGGCGCGCTGTCGGCGCACGGCACCGCGCGAGTTCATGCCGGGCACCTCGACCACCGAGGCTGCCGACAACTCGACAGCAGTGTCTACGCCGCGAGCGATGCGGTTGATGAAGATATCGTCGTCGCCGTGGCGCAGGTTGAGGCTGTGTGAGAAGCCCTTGGCAGCGAAGAACAACTCGCGGCGGTAGGCTATATTGAAGGATGTGCCGCGACGTGGATGCCCGCCGATGGCAGCCGAGAGCCACTCGATATCGCCGAGGGCTACATCAAAGGCACGCGCCCGCGCGCCGAAGGTGTGGTCTTCGTCGGGGTTGGCGGAGGCATAGCCCAGTACAATCTGTGTATCGTCGGTGAAGTGGCGCATAATACGCGCCAGCCATTGTGTGCTGTTGATGACCGCTTGCGCCTCGGTGAGGACTGCGACGTCGTATCGCGCGGCTTTGATGCCGAGGGTGATGGCGAGTTTCTTGCGGCTGAGGCTGCGAGCACCATCGGGTGTGTGGGTGAGATAAAGGTTGTGATGGGTGGTCTGCAGGCTCTCGACGATGTCGCGCACCTGGCGACTGTCGCCCTCGTTGACCACGATGACCTCCATAGGTCCGGCATATTGCTGAGCGAGGAGTTGCGGAAGGAGCTCGGCGAGGCGGTCGGCTTCGTCGACCGAATAAACAATGATAGAGGCACCTACGGGTGCCGATACCTCGACTGGCATCTCCTCGCAGAGTCGTCGTCGTCGGACAATACGCAAAATATGAGGCAATGCCAGGGGCAACGAAAGCAAGGCGAGCAACAGCCCGCCGGCAACCATATAGAGTTGGAGTTGCGTTATTTCGATGCCAAAAGTCATTTCTCCGTGACGATTTCCTATAATTAGGCGCAAAGTTAAGCAAAAAGTCTGTAAAAAGCGAAGATTTTAACTAAAATGGACAAAAAATGTTTAAGATAAAGGTCGTTATAGCCCTAAAGTATTAAGCAATAGCGAGGCAGGGGCATCCTTGAGGAGTATGGTATCGCCTGGATTGATGAGGTAGAACGACGGTGTGGCTCGAACAATATAAGCCTCGCTGTCGTCGATGAGCCCCTCGGCGTCAATGGCTACCTCCCATTCGGCGGGAATACTATCGGCATAGGATAGCCACTGCGCCTCGTCATCGCCGATATACACCGCCACCACGCGCAGTGCCCCGTCGCGGCACGCATCATGCAGGCGCTCCGACCCTGCCAGCCGGGCTATTACCCGCCGGCATTGGTCGCAGTCGGGCTCGTAGAATAGCAGGACGGTGCCGGTGTGCGCGCCGTGGTCGAGGAGGCGCACAGGGCGCCCGTCGCGTCCGCGTGGCAGGGTGAAGTCGGCGGCAGGGCTCCCCGGACGGTTGCGCAGGATGTCCTCGCGTCGCCCCTCCATAGCCGGGTTGCCCGGCAAACGCTCCAACTCGGCATCCACAAAGGGTAGGTAAAATTCCTCGCAGAAAAAGGGACTCTCGGGTTCGTACAGATAGTGCTCGGCAAGGGCAAGTATATGCGCACGCGCCTCACCCGAGGCATCCAAGAGGCGCTTGACACCTTGGCGTCGTGCCCCTTCGCTGCAATAAGGCATCACCGAGACATAGTTGCTGAAACTTTGCTCGATGAACGCTGTGTCGGCGATGAGACTTGTGTCCTGCCAATCCATCAAGTCCCAATAATGTATGTTGAGCCAGTCGGCACGGTCGCGCGGACTCGTCAAGGAGTCGGGCACTGAGGGGAGGATAACCTCGGTGGAGCGCCCCGTTGCCGCCGGCAGTGTGTTGTCAGGGTTGCCGCAGGAACTTATCACAAGCGCTGCGGCAAAGTTGCGTATTAATTTGATGTTCATCAGTATGCTTGATTTCATCGCTTTAGTCGGTTATATCTCGCACACAGCGTATGCCGTAGTAGGTGCCCGACGGCACAAAGTCTTTCATCGTCTCGCTTTGGGTGCCGTTGCCGGTCGACGAGATGATTTTCATCGGAAAACGATAAGAGCCGTTGACCGACCCCGTAGCCGTGGGGTCGTCGGGATTTTTGCCCGGCGCATACCCCGAGAAGTCAAAGTAGGAGTACGTGCAAGATATTTGGTACACGTTGCCCGAAGGGACATACTTGTTGTATAGTCCCACCGAGGCGATGACGGTGAGTTCTTTTTGATTGGGAACACGCCAGCCGGTCTTGCCGGTATAGTTGAGGGCGTGGCAGGGATTGTTGCTGCTCAGGTACGATGCCCACTCTATCGTGGTACTGCTGATGCCGATGCGCGCGTCGTTCAGTGGAATTACCGAGTCAAAGACTTCAAACGACTGATAACAACGATTGTATCGGTAGTCGTCGGTTGTGTGCACGGGCATCGGGTAGTCGGCTCTCAAGAATGCCTCGTTGCGCAACGAGCGCTCCTCGAGGTATCCCAAATCAACAATATTAGTGCCGGAGCGTAATACATACGGCAAGGTGGGAACATTGCTGTCGCTCACTATCGATTGGTTGATGCCGAAGGCGCGCGCACAACGCACCTGCCAGGGCGCTCCACCGCCCCACTGACGCCATCCGCTGTACGAGGTACCTTCCATCATCCATATCATATTCCCATCGCTCGTATAGCATAGCATTGAGGAGTTCTGAGCGTTGTCCGAGCATGAGTTGTTGGGGAGACGGTCGATGCCGGTGGTCTCAAAGATGGGATTATCCAAGGAGTGCTCCCCCACGATGCCTGCCAATATCTGGTTGGTGGTAGGAATAAACCATCGCAACTCGTCGGCGCTGATGTACCCGTCGCCATCGAGGTCTCTGTTGCGATTGAGGCATGCCGTGATAGCCTCAATGATATATGGCGATGATGTTTGGTCGGGGTCCCACTGGGTCTCGACACTCTCGCTGACGCTGCGTGTCACCACATTGGGCACCGTGAGTACGTTGCTCGTCGCCGTGTGTGCCTCGCGCACCACATTTTGATTGTTGACTGCATGAACCAACTGCGGTGTTGTGAAATCCACATAATTGCTCCATGCCTTGGCATCGTCGCTCCACGTTGAACTCCCGGCGATGTACCATGCCATATTGTAGCGCCCCGAGGTCTTGTTCTTGCCGGTGGACGATGACGGTGGATTGAACGAGTTGCGCAGATTGACCCCGAGGGTCTCGTTGGTGTGCTCCAAGCCCAACCCCGTCGGCGACAATGACGAGTAAAATGTCTGTATCGACTGCTGTGATATGGCATACTTGCTCTTGTAGTGCATCGTCCTGCCGTCTTCCGAGAATTCGGCTTCCACATTTATCCACGCACGGCGCTCGGGATAATTGACATAGTTGTGCCAATTGGTCGAGCCGCTTTCATCTCCGGCTGTGGTTTCGTAGACATACTCGTTGACAAAGACTGTGAACCATCCGGGCGTGCTCTTTTCCTTTATCTCGCCGAGTAGGTAAGTCTTCCCATCGGCATTGGCGCCGGTGCGCGGCTTGTATGCAGCCAACACATCTTGGGCTGTGGTCTCACGCAGTTCTATCCACGAATAGTATATGTAGCCGGGGTCGCCCTCCCCGGGAATGGTCGTCGGATAGTGCGACGACACTATTACCACGTCGCCATTCATATCGACAGCGCTGGTGATAAACGAGAACGCATTCATATTGTCTTCGCTCAGGAAGATATTGAATGCATTGTAGTGTGCATCGATGATGAAGTGCGAGTCGGTGATGTCGGTGATGAAGCCCTCGAGGCTCGGCGTTGGCTCGCCGAGGCGATTAGCCTCCACCATGATATCGTTGAAGTTGTTGATAGTCACATTATAGACATACTCGCTGTTGCGCAGGCAGTTGAAGTCCCGCGCCGGTGTCGCTCCCTCGCAGTAGCCTATATGTACCACAAATTCTGCCTCGACCAGTCGTTGGTTCCCATCGGTGATGGCGTTGCCGTTCTCATCGACTTTCATCTCCAGCGACACATTGAATACCACATATTGTGCCATGTTGTTGACATCGTCGCTGTCAATAGCATCGACCAGCGACACATACTTGCCGCTATTGCTGCCGTCGTCGTTCTTGTACTCTTTCTCGCGGTCGGCATACGTCGTGCACTCTTCGCGCCCGGTGCGTTTGTTCTCCATAGTCCAGTAGTCAAATGTGTACATCGATTGGTCTTCGACGAGCATAAAGGTGGTTTGGTTCTTGGTCTCGCCATAGCGATAGCCCACGGCGTCCTTGATGTCGGGCGCATTGACCGGCTGTTGCTCGTCGCTGCGCTCGTGGAGCCACGACAGCGCCGGGAGGTTGACAATGCGATATGAGCGCAGGGCATAACTGCTCACTGTCTCGCTGTTGAAGCGGATATTGAAGCGAATGTGCGACACCAACCGGCGCAAGTGTATGGCGCCCGAGGGCTTGCTCATCCCCGGCGCAATGTCTACCACTGTCGCAGCGCTCTGCTCGCCGCCGGCATCGGCGCTCTCGGTGTATACACCGCTCATCAGCAGCGGGTTCAGTGGTGTGTTGATGTAGTAGTTGCCCTTGCGGTCGAGTGCGATGGCTATGTTAAGGTATTTCTCGTAGGTGTCTGCCGCCTCCAATGCCTCAGAGATACTGATGATGCTCCCATCCTCGGCGATGGCATATCGATAGTCGTAATTTGCCACCGCCACGATGATGCTCCGCCCCGAGAGGGTGTTGAGCGTCACTTCGTCCATCGTGTGGTTCAGCGACTTGTATATATCCGTGATAAAGCGCGACCCCGTGCGATAGCCTTGGTCGGCATTGTACACACCTACCCACAGCGAGGTCACCACCTCATCGAGCCCTTCTTGCATCTCGCCTCGGCTGTGTTGACTCGCTTCGCCCAACGAGATGCCTACAGTCAGTGTCGTCGGCTCGCCGGTGGGGTATCCATGGCTCGGCACATCGATGTCGTCGCTACAACTCATCGCGAGAAGTGCCAGCAACAGAAGTATGTATCGGTAGAAATATGCCATATTCAGTTGTATGAGGGAATATCAATATTGTGGACCCACCACGGACACACCGTGTAGTCAACTGACCATTCATTAATATTTATGGATACGTTCACCACAACATAGGTGTTGCGGGGCAAGTCAGTCATCGTGGATAAGTCATCGGGTGTCTCGGGCTTATACCAGTTGATGTCGTGCCACCCGGCAAAGGCTCCATCAATGGTAAACCCCGCCTTGTAGGTCGCCCCGCTCACGCTCTCGGGCAGGTAGAACGGCCCTATCTCGACGCTCTCGCCCGCGGGTATGGTGAGGTCGGTCGGGAATACGATATCCTCGGTGATGTCATCGCTCGGCGTGCTGTACGAGTCCCAGAAGTATTGGTCGGCGTCGGAGAAAGCGGCATTCGGAAAGAAGTATTGTGACGACGATACATTGTTGATAGCCACAGAGTTGAGGACATGGTCGGCTGTGTCGTCGTTGTTGGTGATGCGAAATGTGTACTTGGCTGCCGCGCGGTGGATGGTGAATGTGGCATTGTATCGCTCGGCATCGGTACCTATATAGTATGTGTGGATTGCGCTCATTGCCAGTGGGCTTGTCAAGCACTCGTTGCCGTCGTCATTGGCTGTGCGCTTCATGGTGAGCGCCCGTAGACGCTCAATGTCGACCCATGCCCCCTCGGAGGCTCGCAGCGCCTTGAAGTACTCGGCTGCCGGGTAATCCACTCCCTCGTCGGTGATTGTCACCCATTCTTCGTTGGCTACCAAGATTATATGCTTGGTCTCGCCGGTTTTCACCGGGAAGTCGCCACCCACTACTTCTACGTCGGGAGTAGTCAAGTCCCACAGTGAGTTGTGCTCCACGTATCCCGCGGCTGCCACGATAATCACACGCACTGTGTGCATCTTCTCACCGTCATCAAGTGGTTGCTTGTAGGTGTCGTATTCGCCCGCACGACTCGCCGAGTCAACCGGGCGATTGAGATTGATGCGCAACGACAGTATTGCGGTGCCGGCAGGGCTATCCTCCGTAGCCCTATGTGAGCAACCTGCAGCGTTGATTAGTATCATCGCCGCTACTGCAACTCGCAGTAATATGTTGCTCATGTTGCTCATTCCCTTAGTTTATATCGTTGATGCGGACGGTCCAGCCGTTTATGATGATGCGGGTGTTTATCCACATATTGTTGCGGTCAAGAAAGAATGTGAGGTTCCAGCGCGAGCAACGATCGAGATATTCTTGGTCGCTCCACCCTTCGGTGCCCACATTTGAGTATGAGAGGATTGTATTCAAGGGCATATCGACTATATCCGAGTCGTTGACCTTGCTGTGAATGACCAGGCGCGCCCGATTGCCTATCCATAGGCGCGAGGTCGACAAGTCGGCATAGCCCACGCACATATCGTCGGCGCGGCTATCCTCGCCGGGGGTAACAATCATCCCCTTGTCCCACGAGGTGTAGGTCACAGGGTGCCCCGCCACCGGGGTGTTGCTGTGGTCGAGGAGGGCGTTGTCGTCATAGATATAGAAGTCGTAGTCGTTGCCATCGACTGCGGCGCCGTCAATCTGCTGCATGATGATGCGCAAGTGGTTGGTGGTCTTGGTCATTGGCATGGTTACCGCAGTATACGCGGTGGCGTTGTCGCTAATGGTGAAGTCGACAGCACCGTGAAAATGGTCGTGGAGACGCGTACCGATGGCTTCGGACTTGAGCGCCATGGCGTTGTCGGTGTATATGCTTGAGGCGCTCGGGATGGGGAATGGCTCGAATGAGGCTCTCGCACACGCGATGCCCCCATAGGCTATTGCATGGTATGTCCCCGGCGCCAGAGCAATTGTCATGCGGTAATCCTCCTCGGCAAGTGCCTCCGTGGTCTCCGTGAGTGTGCCCACATACTTGCCCTCTCGGTCATATATATATAATGTGAGGCAATCCACCTGCGCGGCAAAGGCATTTGCCCCTTCCAAGTTGTATGTGTAGACAAAGCGCATCTCGACACCCGCCGGACATGGCTCAAGGTCGTCAAATACGCTCCCGCACGATGATACAAGCATCAATAATATGCTGCTTATCAGCGCTTTCCTTGCTATATTATACAATTTGTGCATTTGTTGTGTGTGGATTGCTTGTTGGTTAATTATTGAAATGAGCGGCGGCGACTACGGCAGCCGCAGCCACCGCTCGCTCATTGTCAGGGAACTATTAGAGAACGATGTTGTTGATACGAACTACCCAAGGACGTATCTTGACGTCGAGTGTGAAGTAGGCATCCCAATCTTCGACGCTGCCGATATCTGCCTTGAATGCACCGAATCTCTTGATATCGGTGACCGAGAGTTTGTACACGTTGTTGCGGACTACGGCATATTCCATGTCGCCGTAGGTGGTTACATTGCCGTCGTCATTGTGCTTGTTGTAGTAGAAATAGTAGCAGTAGTAGTGGTCGCTGACAGGCTTGTAGATTGTGAAGCCCATTGCTTGCACTACGTCGTCGGTTTTGGGGGTGACAACCGGGTCAACACCGGAGGTGTCTACATCAAATGCACCGGCAAATGCGGTGGCAAGGGTCGATACCGGAGTCTTCTGTACTGCCTTGTAAACCTCGTAAGCGCTGCCGTAGAGGACATTGCCGAAGAGATACATAGGCACCTTAACACCACCGATAATATTGCCGAAGCCGTCGGCGACAGTGATTTCGCCCTTGAATACGATACCTGTGGTCTTTGTAGGCTCTACAGTTTCACCATTATTGAAGGTGTTCTCGGTTGCATATCGCCAAATGTGGTAGCCTTCCTTGTCAGTAGGTGTGAGTGATGTGCCCCAGCCTTCGTCCTTGTCCTCATCGTTGGACAGCAAGGTGGTGAGGTCTTGCCACTTAATCCATGTAGGCTCGTTCTCAGGGTCGATTTGCTCGCTCTGCAAGGCTTCGCTGAAGGTCTTGGTCGTCGGGCTGTTGATGAAGCCGTCTTCCATACCGTCGGAACCGGGGCACAAGCCCGATACTGAGTTGCGAGGTAGGTAGTAGAACTCTTGGCGCAGGTTGAATAGCGATGCGCTTACCAAGGTCACTTTACCCATTACGGTACCATCGTTGATGTTCTTGATTTCGTAACTCAAGTCCGAGCCAGCTGAGGCGTCCTTGAAGTCGAAGCGAGCCGCTGCGCGGATAACCTCGATGGTGCCTAAACTCATGGCGTGTGCCTCGTCGGTGTAGGTCTTGAGTGTTGCCTCGTCGGGCAGGGTTGCGCTGCATATCTCGACGTTGGACATCAAGAAGCCGCTGCTGGTCCAGATGCTCTCAACACTGCCATTCATTATCTCATCGACAAATTCGGCTCCTTCTGCCAAGCCGCCGGTATATTTACCGTCGGCGCCTAATGTGCCGGCAATCTTGTCGCGCAGTGCCTGTGAGGGGTTGCAGTATGCAAAGACATAGACGGTCTCTCCTGCTTTGGCAATCAGTTTTTCCTTCTCCTTGAAGGTCACAGTGTAGGTGTTTTCGGTGCCGGCTTTAAGCGGAGCATCGTTCAGGGCGTAGGTGACAAATTTGTATACGTCTCCCTCTTTGGTGGCGAGGGCTACCAAAATTGAACCTACGGTGTTCTCGTAGTCTTGTCCCACTTCTTCGCCTTCCTTGGTGGTACTGCGCGATTGGGGTGACTTGATTTTCAGGGTGGAGTAGATACCACCGGTCGGAGTGTTGTTGTTGCCGCCATTTTCTGCCGGCTCATCACTCGAGCATGCGCACATTCCTAATACCAATGCGCCTGCCAACAGTTTGTTTAAATACTTCATACTTACTTGTTTTTGAAGGGTTTATAAATATTTAATTATTACCTGAATATATGATGGTCTCGTGGGATTGTACTATCTCGATGGATTGCAGCGCCGCAACTGCTTGCGGGATATTATCCGCAACGCTTTCCAATAGCGGTCGTGCCTCGCCATAATTGCCTTGGCGTGCAAGGATAATACCTCGCAGGTATGTCCGCTCGGGGCACTCGCACACCTCGGCAAGTTGCGCCTCGGCAGCATCGTAGTCGCTGTTACTGATTGCCTGCACCGCCGCATTGAGCGCTATCGCGCGCTCGCGCATCTCGCGCCGTGCCTCCACAAGGGCGCTGTTCTCGCGTATCAGATATTCCACGACATACTCGCTATGGCGCAGCGACGGATATATCTCTTTGATGATATACTTGTATTCTTCGGGAAATCGACGCTTGATAGTGGCATCTTTCGCGTCAGGTTCAAGTGCGCTGTCGATGATTTCCAATATCTCGGCGCGATGAGTCAATGTGCTCGCCGCTATAGAGTCGCGAAATCCTGCCCAGTCCTCGGGCTCGTAGTCGCTGTGGAAGATGCTGTCGCTCAACTCGTCATACTGCGCCTTCACATACTCGGTGAGCGAAATCGACCGCCCGCGCGACAAGCGCTCGTTGTTGCTATACGTCCCCTCGGGCGAGGCATAGCCTTTGATGGTAATTGATGTGATAGTGGCATCGGCATTGTTGCGCGCTGTGTCGATAGTCGCGATGATTTTTGCCAATTCCTCCGGATTGTTCCGGTAGCGGGGGTTGACCTCGGTGCGGTTCACCACATATTCCACATTTGCCGACCCGCTGAGTGTCACGAGCCGGGTGACCTCGGCAGCAGGCACCTCAACGTTGAACTCGGGTGTTACAAATTGTGGCGCTTGCAGGTCTATCTTTGCCACAGGCTGCTCTGCTTGCTCCTTTGGCTGGCGACAACAGCCGGTGCGCACGGTTTTGATACTTACTGTCGAAATATCCATCCATGGCTCATAGGGTAGGCTCGCGTTCAGTGTATAGGATGGATCCTCTGTGCCCAGCAGCACGGCATCGGGGGCAATGCGCCACGGCTCGCGCAGGATACGTATGCGACTGTTGTGTCCGGCTACTGTCACTGTCCCCATCTCCACCATATGCGTGCTGTCGCTATTGGAGAGCACCGGTGTGAAACTGCATGTAGAGTTGCTGCTTAATCCGCACCGGCTCGGGTTGATGGTCACACTCACCTGTACCGTGCCTCCCATACTTGCCGTCACCCTCAGGTCACTCCACATCGGCTCGCCGGCTCGTATCGGAGTGCTCGTTGCAAGGATTGCACTCACTATAATTATTAATGTATATACTCGCATCTGTTACTGGTTTTTAAAATACATAGATAAGGTTGACTGCTGCCTTGGTCGGTCCCACATAGTTGTGTACCCGATTGTCTTGCAGTCGCGAGCCGCAGTCGGCACATGGATATACATCGTAGCGTGTGTATATCCACCCGACGGCTATCTCGGCTTCTATACTCCAATGACGCCCGAGCATCCATGTGTATCCATAGCCGATACCCACTCCCGCGCCCCATCCTTGGTAGCGCTTGTCTTCCAATTGTTTCAAATCATTGCCCAAGAAGTTGAACCCTCCCGACAGGTTGCCGAAGTTGTATTCTCCGGCAATGATATGCCCGGCGATGAAGTGCCCGCCAAGGTTCTCGCACAACCAGTAGCGTACCTCGGGTTGAACAAACCAATGCTTCCACTGATGTTTGTTGATTGCCCAATCGTTGTAGTTGCCCGATACCTCGACACTCCATTGTGGTGCAATACTCATCTCTATTGCCATATTGGGGCTTAACGTAGCATCATACAACAGGTTGGTCTTTATGCCTACTGTCTGTGCCGACACTCCTATGGTCGCTATTGCCATAAGCGTGCCGTACACTCGTCTCACTGTTTGCTTTTTCATTAGCATATTGTTACTCGTTTGTATGTGTTGCCGATTATTGATGTATATATACGACGAGCCGGCGGCAACATCATATCTGATGCGTCGCGACAGAGAAATTTGTGAGAAATAATTGAACTAAACCGCTGACAATCAGCGCTTTGTGTAGCGGGGGGGGGTAGAAATTGCGCCGCCTATACTCTTTGTATAGGTCACAAACAACCGATGGTAATTTCTGCTGTTCATATCATATGAGGCGAGCATCCCGCTGTGTTTAATAGCCTGATTAATAACTTGCA
>JBJEDD010000317.1:0-5041 GCA_051871715.1 Muribaculaceae bacterium
CACGAGCCTCGGGGAGCGCACCCTCAGCCTTGACTATATCGGCGAGCGAACGACCATCGATGTAATCCATGACGAAATAGGCTGTACCTTTTTCCTCAAAGACATCGTTGACCGACACGATGCCGGGATGCTTAAGCGAGGCGACGGCACATGCCTCGTCGTAGAATTTGCCCTTGAGTTTGGCGACAAAATCACGCTTGGAGTCGGTAGCCACCGACACCTGCCCGCTGTAGTCGCGGTTGCAGAAGTCGCTGATAAAGAACTCCTTGATAGCCACGCGCTTCTTCAGCGCCACATGCACAGCCTCATAGGTGCAGCCAAAGCCTCCGGCTGCTATGAAGCGGATTATCTTATATGTATCCCCACGTAGGAGAGTCCCTGCTTGCAAGTACATTTGGTTTAGTTTTATAACTTTAACTATTGATACGCACAAAGTTAAAGAATCCCCTATCAATAACAAAGAATTTAACAATATTTTACACCATAAATCCCAATTATTCCGTAATTTTGACCAATCAATATCACCAAGTCTCTTTTTATAATGCAAGGACTCGACGACTTACTCAAATATCACAACTTCAGCGACTTGCAGCGCTCACAGATTGAGGCGCTCGGTGCGTTGTATCCCGAGTGGAACGACAAAATCAACGTCATCTCGCGCCGCGACATCGACAACCTCTACATCAACCACGTGCTCCACTCGCTCGCCATCGCCACATTCCTGGGCGAAGTCGCCCCGGGCACCACATTTATGGACCTCGGCACCGGCGGCGGCTTCCCGGGCATTCCGCTCGCCATCGCCTACCCTGAGGCGCGCTTTCACTTGGTCGACCGCATCGGCAAGAAACTGCGCGTGGCGGCTGATATCGCCGAGAAAATCGGCTTGCGCAACGTCAGCTTTCAGCACGGCGACAGCGGTGAGTGCCGCGAGCGCTTCGACTACGTGGTGAGCCGTGCCGTGATGCCCCTCGACCAATTGGTCAAGGCTGCCGTGCACTGCGTGGCGCCCGGACGACGTGCCGACAACAAGTACGACAACGGCATCATTTGCCTCAAGGGCGGCGACATCGATGCCGAGAGCCGTGGCGTGCAATTCCCGGTAATCGAATTCCCCATCAGCGAGTTCTACACCGAGCCCTTCTTCGAGACCAAGAAATTGATATATGTGCCCGTGGCGGCATCCAAAAAGAAGCATTAATCCATCATGCTGAATATCAAGGAGTTTACCTTCAATCCATTCGAGGAGCACACCTACGTGGTCTACGACGGCAGCACCCGCGATGCCATCATCATCGACCCGGGCATGCTCGGCTATCGCGACTTCGACGAAATCAAGCATTTTATCGAGGATAACAAACTGAATATCAACGCAATAGTCCTCACCCATATACACCTCGACCACTGCTTCGGAGCCCCCTGGGCAAGCGAGCATTACCACGCGCCCATCCGCGCTCACCTCGCCGATGCTCCCTTGGGCGCCTCGGTGCCTCAGCAGGCTCAGCGCTTCGGGCTTTTCTCCCCGACTATCAGCCCGGTGGCTATCGACGAGCCTCTCGCCGCCGGTGATGTTATCACTCTTGGTGACAATACATTAGATGTGCTCCACGTGCCCGGACACACCCCCGGCGGCATCGCCCTGTACTGCCGCGACGGGCACTTTGTCATCGCCGGCGACTCACTTTTCCGCGGCTCCATCGGGCGCACCGACCTCCCCGGCGGCGACTACGACACCCTCATCGCCTCCATCCGCAGTCAACTCCTCTCCCTGCCCGACGACACGGTGGTATATACAGGACATAGCGACGCTACCACCATTGGTGATGAGCGCCGCTACAATCCTTTTATTCGTTAAATAAACTTAATTCTTATTCTGCACCTTCTCCCAGGTGTCGCGCAAGCCGATAGTGCGGTTGAATACCAAGTGATCGGCTGTCGAGTCGTAGTCGGGAGTAAAGTAACCGATGCGCTGGAACTGGAATTTGGTGCCTTGGGCGGCATGCTCTGCCACATAGGGCTCCACCTTCACGGTCTTGACAATCAGCGACTCGGGGTTGAGCATCTCGCGGAAGTCGCGGTCAGGCTCGGCGGCGGGATTTTCCACGTCGAAGAGGCGGTCGTAGATGCGAGCCTCGGCATCGACGGCGGTGGCTGCAGCCACCCAGTGCAGGGTGCCTTTCACCTTGCGATTGGCGCCGGGCATGCCGCTGAGGGTCTCGGGGTCGTAGGTGCAATGTATCTCGACGATATTGCCCTCGGCATCCTTCACCACGCCCTCACACTTGATGATATACGCGCCCTTGAGACGCACCTCGCCACCGGGAGCAAGGCGGAAGAACTTCTTGGGCGGATTTTCCATAAAGTCCTCACGCTCAATATACAACTCGCGCGAGAAGGGCATGCTGTGGGTGCCGCTGCCCTCTTGCTCGGGATTATTCTCCATCTCGACGGTCTCGGTCTTGCCCTCGGGATAGTTGGTGATGACCAACTTCACGGGGTTGATGACGCCCATCACGCGAGTGGCGATGCGGTTGAGGTCCTCGCGTACAGCGTGCTCGAGCAACGATACCGAGTTGAGCGCCTCATACTTGGTGTAGCCGATGGTGTCGATGAAGTTGCGAATCGACTCGGGAGTGTAGCCGCGGCGGCGCATACCCGAGATGGTGGGCATGCGGGGGTCGTCCCAGCCTGCTACCAAGCCTTCCTTGACCAGGGTGAGCAACTTGCGCTTGCTCATCACCGTGTAGGTGAGGTTCAAGCGGTTGAACTCTATCTGGCGAGGGCAATAAGTATCGTCGGCGAGTTCGGCAACAAAGTACTCATACAGAGGACGGTGAGGCACAAACTCCAAGGTGCATATCGAGTGGGTGACGCCCTCGAAGTAGTCGCTCTGTCCGTGGGCAAAGTCATACATGGGATACACCTTCCACTTGGTGCCGGTGCGGTGGTGGGGGTGCTTGATGATGCGATACATGATGGGGTCGCGGAAGTGCATATTGCTCGACGCCATATCTATCTTGGCGCGCAACACGCGCGAGCCTTCCTCAAATTCGCCGGCATTCATGCGCAGGAACAAGTCGAGGTTTTCCTCGGGGGTGCGGTTGCGATAAGGACTCTCGATACCGGGAGTGGTGGTGGTACCCTTCTGCGCGGCGATTTCTTCGCTGCTCTGGTCGTCGACATATGCCTTGCCCTCCTTGATGAGGCGGCATGCCAGGTCAAACAACTGTGGGAAGTAATCCGAGGCATAGTATTCGCGGTCGCCCCAGTCGAAGCCCAGCCAGTGGATATCTTCGCGGATGGAGTCAACGTATTCGACATCCTCCTTCACGGGGTTGGTGTCGTCAAATCGCAAGTTGCAAGTGCCGCCAAACTTCTCGGCGACGCCGAAGTCCATACAAATGGCTTTGGCATGACCTATGTGCAAGTATCCGTTGGGCTCCGGCGGAAAACGCGTGTTCAATCGTCCTCCATTCTTGCCCTCTTGCAGGTCGTTATACACTTCTTGTTCTACAAAGTTAAGTCCGCGTGGCTCCGCGGTGTTCGGTTCTTTGTTCTCTGCCATCGTTAATTATTTTTATTAAGCCGCAAAGTTATAAAAAATTTTGCAAACTCAACAGCATCAAGCCAAAAAACCTTATTTTTCAGCCTCAAGAGCATTGATAAAGATGTCGATAGCCTCGCGAGTGACGTGTTGCATCACCACCACGTGCGACAATTTGCCGCCAAAATTCTCATCGGCGCTATTGGCAAGGTTGAAGCGCTTGACGATCTCGTCAGCCGGGCGCTTGAAGAACACGGTGTTGCTATATGTGTTGCTCCAGCAGGGGATACCGATGCGAGTCAACTCAGCCTTCAAGTACTCGGTATTCTCGAGCATAGCGGTAGCCTGAGCGCTCCAGCCGGCATCGCCCACTGTCTGTATGAGCCACCAGAATTTCAGAGGCTCGATACCCGAGCGCGAGCAATTAATCATGCGCATATTGGCATTGAGATAGGGAATATCAAAGGATGTTTGATGCTCATATACATCTCGCGTGGTAATAAACAAGCCACACGGGCTGTCGATACCGAAGAATTTGTGACCACTGATCGAGATGGACTCGTAAGGAACAACGCGGCGGTCAACCAATTCACGATACTTGGTGAATGGGAGATAGCCACCGAAGAGGGCGGCATCGACATGGCGATACACCGCCATCTCGGGGTGGCGAGCCAGCACGGCATTGAGTGCAGCCTGGTCGTCAATCGCGCCCTTAAAGGTCGAGCCCATGGCATATATCATCAGGCACGGACGAGTAGTGTCAAGCGCAGCCTCCAGCGAGTCGGGTATCATACACCCCATATCGTCGCTCTTGACCAGGCGCACATCGAGGTGCTGCAGGTCACACAAACGATAATTACTGTAATGCGCCTCGTCTGACACATACACCACGGGCATCTTGCCGGTGGCATTCTTCAAGTAATTAACACCGAAATATATGCCGTGATTATTGCCATCAGTGCCACTCATGGTCACCAAGCCCCACACGTCATCGAGGGTGAAACCATATTTGGGCGCAAAAAATTCAATCACTTCGCGCTCAAACTTACCCGAGCACAAGGCACCAACATTTCCGAAGGGGTCACCGGCGTTGTTTACCAAGAAATTTTGCATCTCATTATCGGTATACCACTTATAAAAGTCGGTCAACGACGACACTTGATTACAAGGATAGCCGAGAGTCCACGGGCGGTCGGTGTGGCACTGCTCGGTCCACTCATCAAGTTTTTCAAACCCCGATTTGATAGTCTCCTGTCCATATGATGTAGTCGTTGATGCAGCCAAAGCCACCAACGCCAACACACTCGCGTAAAATTGTCTCATAATATGCTTGAATTATTTAAATTTGACACAAAATTACAAATAATTCGTGGAATTTCGCAGCAAAAGTCCTTAAAAATATATAATATTATAGCTAATGTAACTATTATAGCTAAGGTAGCTATAAAAATAGGACAGCCCGGGCATCGGGGATGCTCGGGCTGTCGGTTGATAGGGGGC
>JBJEDD010000318.1:0-5023 GCA_051871715.1 Muribaculaceae bacterium
AAGGTGGTCTTGGGCTTCATCGAGTTGATTCTTTCGCTTAAATTCCTCTCGGTAGCCGACTTGGCATACGACTGGCGCATCCTCGACCGCGAGGTATTCCTCGCCCTGTGGATTGTCCTCTTCGCCCTCCTCGGCATGTACCTCTTGGGCAAGATACGCTTCCCCCACGACGACGAGACCACCCATGTGTCGGTGCCTCGCTTCTTCATGGCTTTGGCTTCGTTCTCCTTTGCCGTATACCTGTTGCCGGGCTTGTGGGGTGCTCCTCTCAAGGTGACCAGCGCTTTCACTCCTCCGCTCACCACTCAGGACTTCAACCTCTATGGCGGCACATTCACCGAGTTCCACGACTACGACGAGGGTATGCGATATGCTCGCGACAACAAGATGCCCGTCATCGTTGACTTCTCGGGCTATGCCTGCGTCAATTGCCGCAAGATGGAAGGCGCTGTATTTGACACCCCAGAGGTGCGCTCGATTATCGAGAAGAACTATGTGCTCATCAAGTTGATGGTTGACGAGAAAGCCAATCTTCCCGAGCCTCAACAAGTGATGGAGAACGGCTCGCCAATCACCCTGCGCACCGTGGGCGACCGTTGGAGTTACCTGCAGCGCTACAAGTTTAGCATCAATTCTCAACCCTACTATGTAATCCTCGACAACAACGGCAAGCCTCTCGAGGCTCCACGTGCCTACGACGAGGACCTCAACAAGTTTGTCAACTGGCTCGAAAGCGGGCTCAGTAACTACAAAAACCGCAAATAAATGTCACATACACGCCAAGAACGCCTCGATGCCCTGGGTCGCCTGATGGATACACTCGACATCTTGCGCGTCAAGTGCCCATGGGATGCCAAGCAGACCAATGAGTCGTTGCGTCCCAACACCATCGAAGAAGTATATGAGTTGGCTCAAGCACTTTTGGGCGAGAATACGCCCGAGATACGCAAGGAATTGGGCGACGTGCTCCTCCATATCCTCTTTTATGCCAAAATTGCCGACGAAAAGGGGCAATTTGACATCGCCGATGTTGCCGACTCGCTCAATGCCAAACTAATCTTCCGCCACCCCCACGTCTTCGGTGACGTTCACGCCGATGATGCCCACCAAGTGGAGCAAAACTGGGAGGATATAAAACTAAAGGAGCGCGGTGGCAACCGCACCGTCCTCGCCGGAGTCCCGGCTGCTCTGCCGGCGCTGGTCAAGGCATTTCGCGTGCAGGAGAAGGCTGCCAATGTGGGCTTCGACTGGGAGACCCCCGAGCAGGTGTGGGCTAAGGTGTCCGAGGAAATCGCCGAGGTGGGACAAGCCATCGCCACAGGCGAACGCGCTGCCATCGACGAGGAATTCGGCGACTTGCTCTTCAGCGTCATCAATGCCGCGCGCCTCTATAAGGTGAACCCCGAGAACGCTCTTGAACTTACCAACCGCAAATTCATCGCTCGCTTCAACTACATCGAGGAACAAGCCGTCGCCTCGGGACGCACCATCCGCGAGTTGACCCTCGAGGAGATGGAGCAACTGTGGCAACAAGCCAAGACGGCTGTTAAAAACGACTCCGAGCATTGAAACTCTGCATCGCTGAGAAACCGGCTGCAGCGGCTGACATTGCCCGTTGCATTGGCGCTACCGACCGTCGCCAAGGTTACTTCGAGGGCAACGGATATTGCGTGACATGGACCTACGGTCACCTGTGCTGCCTCAAGGAGCCCCACGACTATGTCGATGGATGGAAGCGTTGGGCGCTCTCAACCCTCCCCATGCTGCCCGAGCGCTTCGGCATCAAACTCATCGACCAAGCAAGCATCAAGGCTCAGTTTGAGGTCATTCGTGCCCTCGCCTCGCGCGCCGAGGAAATCATCAACTGCGGCGACCCCGGGCAAGAGGGCGAGCTCATCCAGCGTTGGGTGATGCAGAAAGCCGAGGTCAAGTGCCCCGTGCGACGCCTCTGGACCTCCTCGCTTACCGATGCCGCTATCCGCGAGGGCTTTACCGACCTGCGCGATAGCCACAACTACGACAACCTTTACCTCGCCGGGCTCTCCCGAGCCATCGGCGACTGGATTCTCGGCATCAATGCCACACGACTTTACTCGCTCAAGTACTCGAGCCCCGGTGCCGTGCTCTCGATAGGGCGCGTGCAAACTCCTACTCTGGCGATGATTGTCAACCGCCACTTCGAAATTGAGAATTTTGTCCCTCAAGACACCTTCGAGGTCCACACCATCTATCGCGAGGTGGATTTTACTTCTAAATCCAAGTATGACAGTCCCGAGCCTGCCGAGGCTCACATAGCCCGCCTCGTCGGGCATCCCTTTGTGGTCAAGAGCGTGGTATCCAAGCAAGTGCGTGAGGCCCCGCCTCGCCTCTTCGACCTCACCTCGCTCCAAGTGGAGTGCAACCGCCGCTGGGGCTGGAGCGCCGATGAGTCGCTGCGCCTCATACAGACACTCTACGAGAAAAAGGTCACCACATATCCGCGTGTCGACACCACATATCTCAGCGACGACATCTACCCCGAGGTGCCCAAGATTTTGCGCCGCATGACTCCTTATGCCGACCGCGTGGCGCCTATTCTTGCCAAGCCTATCCACAAGTCCAAGAAGGTGTTTGACAACTCCAAGGTCACCGACCACCACGCTATCATCCCTACGGGCGAGTCGCCCACAGTCCTCGCCGGCGATGAGAAGTTGATGTACCACCTCATCGCAATGCGCTTCATAGCAGCATTTTACCCAGACTGCCTCGCCGACCAAACCGTCGTGGAGGCTGTCGTCGACGATACGCCCTTCAAGGCAACAGGCAAGGTTATCACCTCGCCGGGCTGGCGTGCCCTCTTTGCCAAGGGCGAGACCGATACCCAAGATGATACTCCTCAACTGCCGCCCATGACCCCGGGCGAGAGCGGTCCTCATGCCCCCAAGGTGGTCAAGAAGACATCGCAACCGCCCAAACCGTTCACCGAGGGAACGCTCCTGCGTGCCATGGAGACCGCCGGGCGCTCTATCGACGATGAGACCCTCCGCGAGGCTATGAAGGAAAACGGCATCGGACGCCCCTCGACGCGTGCCGCTATCATCGAGACCCTCTTCAAGCGCAAATACATCACTCGCCGTCGCAAAGCCATTGTCCCCACCGACGCCGGCATCGCACTCATCAACACCATCAACGAGGACTTGCTCAAGTCGCCTCGTCTCACCGGCATGTGGGAGAATAAATTGCGCCGTATCGACCGCGGCGATTATTCAGCCGGCGAGTTTATTGCCGAACTTAAAGCACTGATTATCAAGATAACCGACGATGTCATGCACGACAATACCGCGCAACGCATCAATGTCGAAGCCGATAAGCCCAAGCCGGCAAAGGAGCCTGCCAAGCGAGCCCCGCGCATCAAGAGCCTCGACCAAATAACCTGTCCCATCTGTGGCAAGGGGCACATCATCAAGGGGCGCACCGCCTACGGCTGCTCGGAGTATGCCTCGGGTTGTGCCTTCCGCCTGCCCTTCGACACCGTCGCCGCCGATGCCACTCCCTCGCAAGTGGCGCGTGCCGCCACCAAAGCCGCCAAGAAATGAGCCCCCTCGCGCAATATATCATCGTCGGCATCATCGTCATCCTCGCCGCCATAGGGCTATGGCGAGCCCTGCGCCATGGCAACTGCCACAACTGCTCCGACTCCAGCCACTGCTCAGGTTGCACCCGCAACGACTGCCCCCACCGCCGATAACATATTGTCCTTTGAGATTATTTCTCGTCCTAAGGATGCTACGCGTTTATCTGGCGATTGATTTCTTTGAATATACCTTCCCGTCTTGCCTGCGATGCGATATGATGATGCCTCCTACCTGATGTCCCGAAGTGACGTTCCGTCCGGTTAGGTCATAAGTGGCGATCACTTCCTCCTCGCCATCGCGGTTCACCGCAGAAATAGCAGATACAATATTGGTATAGTCTAAATCTATCAACCATTGCCCTATCATGCTGTGGCAATTGGACACTTGCGATGAGCGAATCCAGAGATTTGGCTCAAGAAACAAGCCCTCAGGTATCAGCCGCTTGGCATCTGCAACGACATTGCTGATGCCACTGCTGGCGCTTGACACAATCAGGGCAATGTGCTTGTCTGCCATCTCCTTGCCATATTGGAACAGGAAGGTCTGAAGCGGTGCCGCCATCTGGCTCCACCACAGAGGTGCTGCCACAATCACCATGTCATAGTCTTCAAGGTTGACTTCCACGGGGTCGATGGCGGGATATGACGCAGGGTCGTCGGGGTTGTTGCGTATGGCAGAAATCAAGGCACTGCCTGCCGCATAGTTGTCGGCTGCATAGTCGATGCCTTTCTCGGCAGGCTCTACGCGTATGACATCGGCATTGATTTGCGTGCTGAGGTCGCTGACTATGGTATGCACGTTATTTGTGAAACTGTAATATACAACCAATGTCTTGGCATTCGTGGTGATGGCTGTAAGTAACATTGTCATAACAAATAATATTCTTGTATTCATAGCACTGATTATTTCGATTTTAGAATTGGGACTCGGTATCATCGGCAGGGGCATCTTCTGCCCATACCTCTTTTGCTTGGCGGAAGGCAGCCCATGCCTTGGGCCAGCCGGCATAGAATGCGATGTGGGTGATGATTTCGGCGATTTCCGTGCGGGTGAACCCATTCTTCTTCGCCTCCTGCAGGTGGAATGTGAGCGATGAGTCGGTTATTCCCTGGCTGATGAGTGCGGTGATGGTGACGAGGCTGCGGTCGCGCAGGCTGAGGAGGTCGTTGCGGCTCCATACCTCGCCGAAGAGAATGTCGTCGTTGAGGTGAGCAAACTCGGGGGCAAACTCGCCAAGCTGGGCGCGGCCTGCCGTCTGTACTATTTTTTCTTGTGCCATAGCGCTGATTGTCAATACTGTTAATAGTGTTAATGCAATTAATTTCTTCATGTTATGATGATTTATTCATTTGAGGGGGCTGTCTAACAACCAAAGTTAGGCAGTCTCTCTTTTATACACAAAATCTGAA
>JBJEDD010000319.1:0-3630 GCA_051871715.1 Muribaculaceae bacterium
AGTATCATCTTGAAGCCGCGGATGGTCTCGCTCAGAGGCACCATCACGCCGGGCAGACCGGTGAATTGCTCGGCAACGTGGAAGGGCTGCGAGAGGAAGCGCTGGGCGCGACGTGCGCGTGCCACAACGAGCTTATCCTCGTCGCTGAGCTCGTCTACACCGAGGATGGCGATGATATCTTGCAATTCGTTGTATTTCTGGAGCAACTGCTTGACAGCCTGTGCGGTGTTGTAGTGCTCTTCACCCACGATATTGGGGTCGAGGATACGCGAGGTCGATTCCAGCGGGTCTACTGCCGGGTAGATGCCGAGCTCCGAAATCTTACGCGACAACACTGTGGTGGCGTCCAAGAATGAGAAGGTGGTAGCCGGTGCCGGGTCGGTGAGGTCGTCGGCAGGCACGTAGATGGCTTGTACCGAGGTGATTGAGCCGTTCTTGGTCGAGGTGATACGTTCCTGCAGGGTACCCATCTCAGATGCGAGGGTAGGTTGGTAACCCACAGCCGAGGGCATACGTCCCAAGAGTGCCGATACCTCCGAGCCTGCTTGGGTGAAACGGAAGATGTTGTCAATGAAGAGCAACACGTCCTTGCCACCGGCGCCTTGGTCGCGGAATTGCTCGGCAACGGTCAAGCCGGTCAGTGCCACGCGCAGACGGGCACCCGGCGGCTCGTTCATCTGTCCGAACACCAAGGCTGCCTGGGAGTTCTGCAACTCCTTGAGGTCGACATCGGCGAGGTTCCATTCGCCCTTCTCCATGCCTTCCTTGAACTTGTCGCCATAGCGCATAACGCCGCTCTCAATCATTTCGCGCAACAAGTCATTGCCCTCGCGGGTACGCTCGCCCACACCGGTGAATACCGAGAAGCCGTCGTGTCCCTTGGCGATGTTGTTGATCAACTCCATGATGAGCACGGTCTTGCCCACACCGGCACCGCCGAACAGACCAATCTTGCCACCCTTGCTGTAGGGCTCGAGCAAGTCGATAACCTTGATGCCGGTCGACAGAATTTCGGTACCGATGGTGAGGTCGTCAAATTCGGGAGCCGGCTGGTGTATCGAGCGCAGGTTGTCGCGTTGCAGGGTAGGGAGGTTGTCGATGGCGTTGCCGATGACGTTCATCAGGCGTCCCTTCACTTGGTCGCCTGTCGGGATGGCGATAGGCTGCTCCAGTGAGGTGACTGCCACGCCACGTTGCAAGCCGTCGGTGCTATCCATTGCCACGCAACGCACCGTGTCTTCGCCGATATGTTGCTCTACCTCAAGAATCAGTTGACTACCGTCTTCCTTGTCAATCTTGAGGGCGGTGTAAATAGGCGGCAGTACCACGCCGTCGCCTTCAAAGGCTACGTCGACTACCGGGCCGATTACTTGTGCTATTTTGCCAATTGTTTCGCTCATGGTGTATTAGCAATATTAGGTTTGGTGTTTATAAGGTGAGGCCGAGGGTGATGAGTGCCACCATCAGCACCAGGTTGAACAAGTTGATGGGCAAGAGGTATTTCCACTCCAGCGACAGCAGTTGGTCGATACGCAGGCGGGGGAATGTCCACTTGAACCAGATGATAATGAACGACAGTGCCACTGCCTTGCCGATAAACCATATCGGGGTGGGAATGTAGTCCATTACCATATTGAAGCCGTCCCAACCGCTGATGTGCAAGGGCATCCAGCCGCCGAAGAACAGCAGTGTGGCTACGCCCGACACGATGAACAGGTTGAGATACTCGGCGAGGTAGAAGAAGCCGAAGTGGATACCCGAGTACTCGGTGTGGTAACCGGCAGTCAACTCGCTCTCTGCCTCGGGAAGGTCAAACGGGCCGCGGTTGGTCTCGGCAGTGCCGGCAATCATATATATAATGAATGCGATGAGCGCGGCGATGTGTCCTTTGAAGATAAACCATGTGTCGGTCTGTGCCTCAACGATACCGGTGATGCTCATTGTGCCTGCCAAGCACACCATGGTGACGATGCACAAGCCGATTGAGAGCTCGTAGCTCACCATCTGCGCGCCCGAGCGCAATGCGCCGATCAAGGTGAACTTGTTGTTCGACGACCAGCCGGCGAGCAAGATGCCCAGCACGCCTATCGACGAGCAGGCAATCAAGAAGAATATACCGATATTGAAGTCGATGATTTGCAAGCCGTTGCCCCAGGGCAGACAGGCAAAGCACAGCATCGAGGCAATGATTACCAAGTAGGGTGCCAACGCAAAGAGGAACTTGTCGATATGGCGCAACTCAATCAACTCCTTGATCAAGATTTTGAACATATCGGCAAAGCTCTGCAGCAATCCCCAGGGCCCCACGCGATTAGGACCTAAGCGGCACTGGAAGAAGGCGCATACCTTGCGCTCAAAGTAAATGTAGAACAATGCCAACAAGGCATATACCAATAGCAAGCCTACGCCCACGGCTACACACTCCACGGTGGTGGTGAGCCACTGGGGCATAAAACTGTTGAGCCAATCATTGACGGGCGTGGTGATTGTTCCGAAGTCAAATGTGTTGTTGACTATAGTGGTATCTTGCATATTTTCCAATTGAATATGGGTTGATAATGATTAGCGGTCCATGTCGGGAACGATATAGTCGAGTGAGCCACCGATGGTGATGAGGTCGGCAATCTTATTGCCGGTGGTAATGTGGTCAACCACAGCGGCTAAGGCGATACATGGTGTAGCGAGCTTGAGACGGTAAGGCTTGTTGCCGCCATCGCTGTTGAGGTATACGCCGAATACGCCGCGGCAGCCCTCGACCATCTGGAACCATTCGCCCTGTGGCAACTTCAGCACCTTGGGAACCTTGGCGCAATAATCGCCTTCGGGGATATTGTCCACCAATTGCTCCAGGATGCGAGCGCTCTGTTTGATTTCGTCAAGGCGCACCTTGAAACGTGCCATTGAGTCGCCCTCGGTGCGAGTGATTTCCTCGAAGTCCAGTTCTGAATAGATGCTGTAAGGCAGCAACTTGCGGATGTCGCATGCCCAGCCGCTGGCACGTCCCGACGGTCCGGTCACACCATAGCTGATGGCATCTTCTTTGCTCAGCACGCCCACGCCTTCC
Source organism: Muribaculaceae bacterium (assembly GCA_051871715.1). GTDB lineage: Bacteria > Bacteroidota > Bacteroidia > Bacteroidales > Muribaculaceae > CAG-873. Next base: position 3,065 of record JBJEDD010000319.1, read on the forward strand.
ATACGGTTCTTGGCGATGACGTTGCCGGTGAATATCTTGTTGTATTCCTTAATGTTAGCAGGGATTACGGCGAGCAATTCCTTCACGTCTTTCACGAAGTCGGGGTGCAAGTCTTGCATCACACCGCCGATGCACGGATAGTTGAATGTCATGCGCGCACCACAGGTCTTCTCGAAGATGTCGAGAATCTGCTCGCGAACACGCAGGGTGTAGAACAACATCGTGGTAGCACCGAGGTCCATGCAGTATGTGCCCATAAACAGGCAGTGCGAGGCAATACGCGACAACTCGTCCATCATCACGCGGATAACCTGGGCGCGACGCGGCACTTCGATGCCGGCTGCCTTCTCATACAGCAACGCCAAGCCGTGGTGGTAGTTCTGTGCCGAGAAGTAATCGAGACGATCCATGAAATGGAGTGTCTGGGGATACTGCAACGACTCGCACAATTTCTCCACGCCACGGTGGATATAGCCCATGTAGACGTCAATCTTCTTGATGGTCTCGCCGTCAACTGCGGTGCGGAAACGCAACACACCGTGAGTAGCAGGGTGCTGCGGACCGAT
>JBJEDD010000319.1:3730-4991 GCA_051871715.1 Muribaculaceae bacterium
CCCACGATGGTTACCAAGTAATCCATCCCTATGGTGTCGCGCAGGACGAGGGCGGTGTCGTGCCATGCCCCGTTCTCTACCGTGAGCTGGGGCATGCCGGAGTTATCCACCGCTATCGGGGTGCCGGCAAATTGTTTGGCAATCTTTTCTTGTAAGTTAGCCATAATATATATTAATGTGTTGAGGCTTTTTTCTTTGTTGTTGCTTTCTTTATTCTACGGGATGTGTTTGCAAGAATTCTTTGCGGCTCTCCTGACGATTTACTCCGCCAAAGAATTTCTCCACCTTGATCTTGCGCGACAGCTGCATGATACCGTATATCATTGCCTCGGGACGCGGAGGACAACCCGGTACAAATACATCTACCGGTACGATATCCTCGATGCCCTTTGCTACGTGGTAACTCTTGCGGAACGGTCCGCCCGAGATGGCACATGAGCCACATGCTATCACATATTTGGGCTCGGCAAGTTGGTCGTACAGGCGACGGAACACCGGCACCATTCGGTTTACTATGGTACCTGCTACCATCATGAAGTCGGCTTGACGTGGCGACGAACGCGCTACTTCCCAGCCAAATCGTGCCATGTCAAAACGCGCTGCTCCCAGCGACACAAATTCTATACCACAGCAGCTGGTCGCAAAGGTCAGCGGCCATATCGAGTTGGATCGTCCCCAATTAATCAGCTTGTCAAATGTGCCGACTATTACATTGGTGCCGCTCTCCTGTAATTCCTTGACTAAATTCTCGATATACTCGTTGTCTTTCCATGCCTCATAGGGCATCGACTTGGTCGTTACTTCCATTCTAACGCTCCTTTCTTCCATGCGTAGGCAAGGCCTAATACAAGTATAACAAAAAAGACAGCTACTCCTAATACGCCGGACGAATCGGGTGTGATGAAGTTCACTGCCCACGGCAACAAGAATACTGTCTCTATGTCAAACATTAAAAATAAAATGGCAAACAGGTAATATCCTACGTGAAACTGCGACATGCTCTCGCCGCGTGTAGGTATACCACATTCGTATGCCTCTCCCTTCTGGGGGTTGAATGAGCGAGGCGAAATCATCCCCGCTATCCACATTGCAAGTGCCACTAAAGCAACGCCTGTCACTAACGCCGTGATGGCGAGCACTCCGATGTTCTCAATTCCAAAGATGGCTAATGATATCATATTGATTAGTTTTGCAAATTCATCTGCAAAGATAACTATTTTTCTTCAATTATCACCCATCATTGACCGAATATGTTGAAAAA
>JBJEDD010000320.1:0-18946 GCA_051871715.1 Muribaculaceae bacterium
CAAATTTTTAACCATTCACCTCCCCATTCTTTTGAAATTTCATTTTTAAGCACTATCTTTGCGTAATAATATTTATGTAGAAAATCAATTATTTTTATTATGAAAAAGGTCATAGTTCTTGCCTCTTTTATGGCTTCTGCGTTATCACTCTTTGCATATGGTTATTATGATTATGATACCCCGGCATGGCTGATTTTCTTTTTAATTGTTTCAATTATTACGGCTATCTTGCAGGGTATTCTTTTTTTCAAAATTTGGAATATGACAAATGATGTCAAGCATCTGAAAAAAATAATATCAAGAGAAATTGATTGTGATATTGATAGTGAAATGTCATATGAAGATCTGTGTATTAAAGTGCGCAAACTATATTTTAACGGTTTTGAAGAAAAAGCCTATAACTTGTTAAATGCGGCGTTATTCAATCTATTAAGTAGAAAGATGATTTCTACTTTGAAACGAGATGAAAAATTCGTAGTGGGTGTTTGGGATAGCAATGCACCGGGCGGTTATAAATATATTGAGATCAACGAGTTAATACAACAAGTGTTATCCAAATATGAATACATTTATGGATTAATTGGAAGGGAAATACCTCAAAATATAAAGAGAATTACCTACGATAAGTTTAGGGCTTTCTTAATAGCGGAGCCGATTAAAGGGGCTAATACACTATAGTACTGCTCAGGTATTAAAAGTGTCAGGCGATGGAGACGGCGATGCCGGTGGCGGCGGTGATGCGCTCGCCGATGGCTACGAGGCGCTCGTGCTCCACTTTGTGCAGCGAGCGCTCGGGTGTCGGGCGGTCCAGCGAGTAGAGCATTATCTGCCGTGGTGCGATGCGCCGATATGCCTCGCATAGGGCTTCAATCTCGGCATCGGTGGTGTTGTCCACTTCCACGCCATCGTGGCTGCCGTAGGTGAGCATCGTTTGGATGATTATCTGTGGTCCCATTGCGGCGAGTTGCTCGATAACCGTGGCAACATCAAATGCCGGCGATGTGGGGCGGTCGAGCAACTCCACGGTGCGTTGGATGGCGCTGTCGAGTTTCATGATGAAGTTGTCGGCAAGTTGCAGCGCTGCCACCACGGAGGGGCGGTGCAACATAGTCGAGTTGCACAACACGCTCACTCGCGCCGCCGGATAGTAGCGGTCGCGCAGGGCTATGGTATCGTCGATGATTTCGGCAAAATCGGGATTTACGGTCGGCTCGCCGTTGCCCGAGAAGGTGATGACATCGATGGTCACGCCTTGGTCGCGCAACTGCTGCAGGCGTTGCTCCAAGAGTCTTGCCACCTCAGCGCGGCGTGGCAGTCCGGTGGTGCCGATGCCTTGGGCATTGTAGCCCGCCTCGCAGTACAGGCAGTCGAAGGTGCACACCTTGCCGTCGCGCGGCGACAGATTGATGCCTAAGGATGTACCTAAGCGGCGCGAATGAATAGGACCGAACACGGTCTCGGAGAACATTACCGTTTGCATTTTCTATGAAATTTTGCGAGTGAATATTCGTGTTGTCAGGGCTGTAGCGCCGGCGATGACCACGATGATGCCCATCACGGCGAGGATATCGAGCGCCGACACCTCCACGGGATACACGCTGATGGTCATTTTTGCCGGGTCGCCGCTCAGGGTGATGAAGCCGCCCCATTGCTGTGCCAGCGACAGAGCCACACCCACCACAATGCCGGCAACACCGCCGGCAAGCGTAATCAATGCGCTCTGCAGCATGAAGATGCGACTGATAAGCCCTCGCGGTGCACCCATAAAGCGCAGCGTTGCCATATTGTCGCGCTTCTCAATCACCAGCAGCGACAGTGTTGATATGATATTGAATGTAGCAATCACCAAGATGAATACCAGCATCAAGAAGGTGACCCATTTCTCGATTGAAATCATGCGGAAGCCCGCGGCTTGTTGTTGCAGGCGCGTCTCCACCACATAGTCGGCACCGAGCATGTCGCCGAGGTCCTCGGCGGCGGCATCGGCATCAACGCTCGGCTGTAGGGCGATATCCACAGCCGTTGCCTCGTCGCCGTCGTAACCCAGGAGGTCGCGTGCGGCATCTATGGGTATGATGATGTGGTCACCGTCAAACTCCATGCGGTCGCTGCGCAACATCGCTACCGGGACAAAATCCGCCTGGCGGAAGGCTCCCGCTGGATTTGCCGGATTGATGCGCCCCACGCGCCGCGGAACATATAGATTGAAGAGCGAGGCGCGCGCTCCCAGGCGCGAAATTACCCCGATAGCCGGGGCGGCTGAGTATGCCATGCCCTCGTCGTTGTAATACACCGTGTCGCGCCACTCGCCGTAGTCGGTCGCACCGCGCAGGTCGACCACGCGCTCGTATCCGGGTCCGATGCCGATGAACACCACTGCCAATTGTGTCTCGCCGGCTACTGCCAGGGCGCGCTCCTGCAGCGACGGCGCTGCCGACGCTACATATGGCTGTGTGGCAATGACTTGAGCCAGCGAGTCGCCGGCGAGCACCTTGCCGTGTGCCGGCGTAACCTTCAATTCCGGGTCGATGTGCGAGAATTGCCCCTCGGCGAGCGAGGTGAAGCCGTTGAATACCGACAGCACTACCACGATGGCGGCAGTGGCTACTGCCACACCTGCCACCGAGATGGCTGAGATGACATTCACCGCGCTGTGCGATTTGCGCGACAGCAGATACCGCAGGGCTATCTTCAGCGACAGCATCGACTTACTTCTCGAGCAGGTGGTCGATATTCTCGATATAATCTAAGGAGTCGTCGATATAGAACTGCAACTCGGGGGTCTTGCGCAGTACATAGCGCACCTTGGCGGCAAGTTCATAGCGGATGGTCTTGGCTGAGTGTCGTATCGACTCGAGGATTTCGGCGCCGCGCTCCGACGGGAATATCGACAGATATGCCTTGGCGACCGACAGGTCGGGCGACACGCGCACCACGCTCACCGACACCAGCACGCCGGTGGTCTTGGCGGTCTGTTGGCGGAACAGTTCGCTCAGTTCCTTTTGCAACAGACGGGATATTTTGGCTTGACGGGTACTTTCCATGTGGGATAGTTAAATGTTGTTAAGTAATTCGCGAGTGAGTGTGGCGACGCCCTCGCCGGCACCTTGGGCGATGACGTGCACCGAGGCGGGCACACTTGCCGGGCGCGGGTCGATGTAGTATACGGGGATGCCGCGACGTGCGTAGTTGAGCAGTGCGGCTGCCGGATACACAGCCAGCGATGTGCCGATAATCACCATTATATCAGCGCTCTGCACCAAATCGACTGCCGGCTCGAAGTTGGGCACCGCCTCTTGGAAGAACACGATATGCGGGCGCACATGGTGTCCGTCGATGAGGGTGTCAGGGGTGGTCTCGAGGTGGTCCTTGTCGAGGGTGTAGAGCAGCGACTCGTTGTCCATGGCGCGCACCTTCATCAGTTCGCCGTGCAGGTGCAACACCGACGACGAGCCGGCGCGTTCGTGCAGGTCATCGACATTCTGGGTGATGATGCGCACATCGAAGTATTTCTCCAACTCCACCAAGCCGCGGTGTCCGGCATTGGGCTCCACGCTCACCAATTCGGCACGGCGCTCGTTGTAGAAGCGGTGTATCAGTGCCGGATTGCGACGGAAACCGTCGGCACTCGCCACCTCCATCACGGGGTAGTTTTCCCACAAGCCACCGGCATAGCGGAATGTCGAGATGCCGCTCTCGGCGCTCATACCCGCGCCGGTTGATACCACGAGTCGTTTCTTCATTGTTAAATAATATTAATCGTCGTCGCCAAACATGATATTGAAGCCACCGTCGTTTGCCGCTGATGCGGGAGCCTGTGGCTGGGGCGCTACCGGCGCTGCCGTGGCTGCCGCAGTCGCGCTGATGGGTTGCTTGTTGCGTTTGTTGCGCTTGTAGGTGGGTTGTTTCTCAAACTCCTCGATGATCGAGTCGTTATCGATATCCTTGGGAGCAATGAGTATGTAGTTGACAGTCTCGCGTTCACGCTCCATAGTCTCGATCTTGTCGTCACCATAGAGGGTGCGTATATCGCCAACATCTTTGCCGGGTGCGGGACTCTCGGTTTTGGTGCCCGGGGTGTAGACGCGTCCATCTTCGATGGTGACATCGAAGCCCGAGGCAAGGATGGTGAACTTCACCTTGTCGCCCAGCGACTCGTCGTAGGTGATACCCCACACCACATCGACCTCTTGCTCGACTTGGCGCACGAAGTTGGTGAGTTCCTTGATTTCCGAAATCTTGAAGCGCTCGCCCGCGGTGCGTGAGTAGTAGAGGTTGAACAACAGGCGCTTCGACGACATGATGTCGGTATTCTTGAGCAGCGGCGAGTTGAGGGCATCTTCGATGGCTTTGGCTACACGGTTTTCGCCCTCGCCGTAGCCCACCGAGATGATGGCGGTGTTGCCGTTCTTCAGCGTGGTATTCACATCGTTGAAGTCGAGGTTGATATAGCCCTGGTGGGTGATGATTTCGGCGATCGACGAGGCAGCCGTCGACAGGATATCATCAGCCTTGGCAAAGGCGGTCTCCATCTCCAGGTCGGGGTATATCTCGATGAGGCGCTCGTTGTTGACAATCATGATAGCGTCGACATACTTGCTCATCTCGTTGGCACCATCGATGGCTTTCTGGATCTTCTTCATGCCCTCAAACATGAAGGGGATGGTGACGATGCCTATGGTGAGGAGCCCTTTCTCCTTGGCGATGCGAGCGACGACGGGTCCGGCGCCGGTGCCGGTGCCGCCGCCCATGCCGGCGGTGATGAACGCCATGTCCATATCGTCCGAGAACAACTCGGCGATGTCGGCGGCACTCTCTTCGGCGGCTTTAAGCGCTATCTCGGGCATATTCCCTGCGCCGAGACCCCTGGTGGTGGTCGGTCCTATGAGTAGCCGATTGGGTAGCGGTGATGTTTCCAAGGCTTGCCGGTCGGTGTTCACCACTGCAAATGCCACATGCTGCACACCCTGGCGGAACATATAGTTGACGGCATTCGAGCCACCGCCGCCCACGCCCACGGCGATGATGCGTGCCGGATTTTCGGCGTGGTGGTCGGTATTATATTTTTCGAGTATTTGCTTATCTTCGGGAGCCATATTCTATGGATTTATTTGCGTGGTGAGTATTTATTTGAGGTCGTCATCTTGGTTTTCATCCAATTCAGATTCTTCCTCTTCATTGATGACAAACCAATCCTTGAGTCTCTTCAATATGTTAGAACGAGTCTTCTCGGGGGTCTCGGCTTGAGGTGGCAACTCTTCATCGAGTTCATCGTCATCTTCTTCGTCGTCGCTGAGCAATGTGGGGTCGTCCTCCGAGATAACGCGAGTGCCGGTGTATGCCGGTGTCTCCGGGATTGCCGGTGTTGCATCTTGAGGCAACTCTATGCAAGAGGCATTGGCATAGTTTGCGAGGGCATATTTCACCAGGGCGATGACGTCGAGGTGCTCGTTGCTGTTGCCTGCCGGCGAGGTGATAGTGGAGTCTACCACTGCCACGCGTACCTTTGCCTTGGCTTGAGCCTCCAGCATATCGGTGAAGCCCTTGAGGCGTGTGCCGCCGCCGGTGACGATGATGCCACCACCGAGGTCGCTCAACTTGAAGCCCGCTTGCTCCACATAGTTGATGATGTTGGCGATGATTTCGCCCACGCGCGAGGAGATGTAGTTGGCGATTTCGGCATTCTCGCCCTCGCCGGGTGCGGTCTTGCTGCGGTCGACACACACACCGCGTGTTATCTTGAGTTTCTCGGCTTCCTCGATAATGATGCCCATGCCGTTGGAGAGGTCGCGAGTGATGACCGATGAGCCGAAGGGCAACACGGCGAGTACTTGCAGGCTATCCTCGCGGTACACGGCGATGGAGGTAGTCTCAGCACCGAAGTCGATGAGCAAGCAGCCTAATTGTCGCTCGGAGTCGCTCAGCATCATATCTGCCTGGGCGATGGTGCGAGGTATATAGTGGCGGGGCACGTCGCTGCCTCGCGACTCTATCTTCACGCGGTCGAGGTTGCGCAAGTTGTCGGGCGCTTGAGTCACGATGGTAAATTCGCCGTGGATGGCGTTGCCGAATGAGCCGATGAGTTTCTTCACCTCGGCACCGTCGACAACGAAGCGACGGTCGCAGATGGCGAGTATGTCGCGGTCGGTGGCGAGGCTGTAGCGAGCCTCGTTGTGCAACTTATCCAGGGTCGACTGGGTGATTTCCATATCCGAGCCGAGGCGCACATCGGCTGAGGTCTGCTGCGAGAAGGTCGATCGTCCGCCTCGCGCTACGAATATTTGTGAGATACGGGCGCCCGACAGGCGTGTGTTATTCTCAAAGCGACGGATGATGTCGCTCACGCGAGTGCTCACCTCTACGGGGTTCTGGATGCGTCCGCGACGCACACAGTCGGCGGCATCGGTCTCTTCGACGGCAATGACTGTCACGTGACGCGTGGCGTCGGCTGCGGCTACTATGCCTTTTATCTTGGAACTGCCTATCTCTAAGGCTACTACATATGTGGGTTCCATATTGATTGTTTATGGGTATATATTAGGGCTTTGGTTGTACATACATCAGGGTGTCGACCTCGTCGTTGCCGGTCATGGTCTCTACGTCGTCAAAGTCGTCAAAGTCTTCGACCGTGACTGCCAAGGCGCTGTTGCCGAGGTCTTTGTTGCGATGGGTGGCGGTGATGCGTCCGCGCCACTTCACCGACACGGTGTCGTAGGTGTTCCACCCACACACGGGTGCCACTTTGTGATAAAATGCCTTGACGCGGGCAAACTTGTTGTCCACCAGGGAGGTGTCGCCGAAGTTGATGACGTGTCCGCGCACACAGGGCACGATGATGATATCGCCGTTGCGGTCTTGCTTGACTGTCGACACCAAGGCATTGATGTCGGGGTGGGCGGCGATGTAGTCGAGCAAGGGCAGCAGACGTACCGCCGGGCGCGATGCCGGGAAGGACCCCACTACCACCGGAACATCGATATGGAAGCGCGGCTCGGCTGAGATGCGCTTGCCCACGGTGTTGATGTAGTAGGAAGCATTGTCCTCGAAGACGCGTGCCACCGGGGTCATGGGCGTGACATCTATCTGCAGGGCGCCGTTGTTCAGCATATAGACATTGGCATGCTCTATCTTGTCGGATTCGCGTAGGTGTGCCTCCAAGACGCCGATATCTACACTGTCGCGGCGCAACGTGCCTATGCGCCGCATGATATTGCCACACTCCTGCGAGATGTCCTCGGCGGTGATGAAGCCCGTCGACAGCGAGTCCTCAACGGCGATGTGGCATGCCGGTATCGTGTCGCGGCGTGCCATATCGGCGCTCAGATGCAGTGCGAAGCCCAGATATACTATCAGGACAAGGCACAGCAGGAAGGCTATCAACGGGTGGCGGTTTATCATCTGTCTTATTTATCGTTTATATATCGTATAGTGGCATCGGGGTCGATGGCACGGCACAGCGCAGGCACGCTGAAACTCATGTCGCCGGCTCCGGCTGTCAGTAGGACTTCAAAGTTACGATTTTTCATCGTATTGACAAAATCTTCTTTAGAAATCATGATTTTATCCTCTACGGTGATGCGGTCAAAGATGATGCGCGAGGTGACTCCGGGGATAGGCTCCTCGCGTGCCGGATAGATGTCGGCGAGCACAACGGCATCGGCGAGTGACAGCGCGGCGGCAAATTGCGGGGCGAAGTCGCGAGTGCGGGTGTACAGGTGGGGCTGGAAAGCCACGGTGAGGTGTCGGTCGGGATATAGGGCGCGCACCGAGCGTATCGAGGCGGCGAGTTCGTCGGGGTGATGGGCATAGTCGTCGATGACCACTTTGCCGTGAGGTCCGGCTTGCCGCAGGTGACACTGGAAGCGTCGCTCCACACCCGGATATGTGGCGATTGCCTTGCGAGCTACCTCCGGCTCCAAGGCTCCGGCGAGGTGCACTGCCGCCAGCGCCGCGATAGCATTATCTATATTAATGTCTACGGGCACGCCGGGCGATACATTGTCGATGCGCCCGCCGGGATAGATGAAGTCAAAGGTGATGCGCCCGTCGCCACGGCGGATATTCTCGGCATGATAATCGCCATCGTGGCGGCTATAGGTGTAGGTCTCCACACCCTCGACAGGGCGAGGCACCAATTTCAAGCCCGTGTGTACCAGCAACTTGCCATCGGGACGGATGAGCGAGGTGAAGTGGGCAAAAGACTCCAAATATGCCTCCTCGGTGCCGTAGATATCGAGGTGGTCGGGGTCGGTGGCGGTAATCACTGCCACATAGGGGCGCAGGGTGTGGAATGAGCGGTCGTACTCGTCTGCCTCAACCACGGTGAAGGGCGACGAGAGCGAGAGCATCAAGTTGCTGTTGTAGCCCAGGAGAATACCCCCGAGGAAGGCATTGCAACCTGCCGACGAGGTGTGGAGCACGTGTGCCGCCATCGACGATGTGGTGGTCTTGCCGTGTGTGCCGGCAAAGCATAGTGCCTCGCTGTCGTGGGTGATGCGCCCCAGGGCGACCGAGCGCTTCACCGGATTGAAGCCTCCCTCGGTGAAGAAGCGCATGATGGCGGCATCGGCGGGCACCGCCGGGGTGTACACCACCATGGTGTCGGGGTCGGGGGTGCGGAACTCCTCGGGTATCTCGGCGGGGTCGTCGTTGAAAGTGATGTCAATGCCCTGGCTGATGAGGGTGTCGGTGAGAGAGGTGGGGAAGCGGTCGTAGCCGGCAACGCGCCAGCCCTTGGCGAGGTAATATCGCTCGAGGGCTGCCATACCTATGCCGCCGGCTCCGATGAAATATACTTTTTTCATTTTTTAACGCGAAGTGTTAATTAGTTGCTCAGCGGCATCGACGATTTTCTCGTCGGCGTCGTGCAGAGCCATTGCGAGGATGTTGGTGCTGAGGCGACGACGAGCCTCGGCATCGGCGACGAGGTCGCGTATAGCACCGATGAGTTGTGCCGGAGCGTCGGCATCGAGTATCATTTGTGCAGCGTCGTGGCGAGTGAGTGCCTCGGCGTTCTTGCGCTGGTGGTCTTCGGCGACATTGGGCGAGGGCACCAAGATGGTTGCCTTGCCCAGGAGTTGCAACTCGCTGATGGTGCCGGCACCGGCGCGCGACACCACGATGTCGGCGGCGCGGTAGGCGGTCGCCATATCCGAGATGAAGGCTGTCGCCTTGACATCGGCGCGTCCGGCAGCGGCTTGCTCGCCTATCTCGGCTCCGGAGCGCCCGGTTTGCCACAGCAACTGCAGCGAGCCGTCGAGGAGGGTGTCGAGGTTGTCTGCCATGGTGACATTGAGGGTGCGGGCACCCAGGGAGCCGCCCACTACTACCACCAATGGGCGCTCGGGGTCGAAGCCCAGAGCCTTTTTGGCTTCGGGTTGTGTGAGGTCACACTGCAACAAGGCGGGGCGCACAGGGTTGCCGGTGAGGCGTATGCGCTCGGCGGGGAAGAAACGCTCCATGTCGGGGTAAGCGGTGCATATGGCACCAGCCTTGGCAGCAAGCAATTTGTTGGTGACGCCGGCATATGAATTTTGCTCCTGGAGCAGAGTGGGCACTCCGGCGCGTTGCGCCGCCTTGAGGGTCGGTCCCGAGGCATATCCACCGACGCCGATGGCTATCTGTGGCTTGAAATCGCGCACGATGCGACGCGCCATGCGCAATGAGCGCCACAACTTGAGCAACACGGCAGCATTGCGCCACAGGCGCTTGCGGTCGAAGCCCGCAACCGGCAAGCCCGTGATGTTGAAGCCCGCGGCGGGCACGCGCTCCATCTCCATGCGCCCCAAGGCGCCGACAAATTGTATTTCACACTGTGGATAGCGGCGCTTGATGGCTGAGGCGATTGACAGTGCCGGGAAGATGTGACCTCCCGTGCCTCCACCGCTGATAAGTACGCGTTCCAACATATCGTCTATATATATAATAATGTGTTATCTGATGTTGACAGGATTTTCGTTGGCAATTTCCTCGGGCAGTACGTTGAGTTCGTGACGAGCAACCTCGCTATCCTTGCTGCGAGCAGCCCAGCGCGATGCCGAGAGCATGACGCCCAAGGCGATTGACGTGGCTAATACCGAGGTGCCACCCTTGGAGATGAGTGGTAACGGCTGTCCCGACACCGGGAATACACCCACCACGATGCAGATGTGGAAGAGGGCTTGCAAGCAGATGACCAAGGCGCAGCCGAAGACCAGCAAGCACGGCAACGTGTGCTTGAACTCCATCGCCAGGCGCCCGGCGCGTCCCATCAAGAACATATACAGCAGCAATACGCCGATGGCGATTATCACACCTAATTCCTCGACGATAATTGCATATATGTAGTCGGAGAAGGCAAGGGGCAGGCGTGCATTCTCGCGCGAGTTGCCGATGCCCACGCCGGTGAGTCCACCACGCGCTTGGGCGATGTAACTCAGTTGTTCTTGCTTGTTCTCGTCGGTGATAGGGTCGGCATATTTGTTGAGGCGGAAGTGGCGCGACAGGCGGTTGCTCCATGTCACCGAGCGGTCTTTGCTCACAGCCCTCACGTCGGTCTGGTTGATACGTGCCAGTTCGATTTGCTCGGGTGTGGCTTCCACCTCCTTGTGTGCCATCATCTTGATGCCGAAGAAGAGTCCACCGAGGGTTGCGTACACCAGCGCCACGATACCCAGTTTGCGCCACGATACGCCACCCACCAGCATCATCACAAAGGAAGTGCCCACGATAAGAATAGTGTTGCTAAGTCCTTGATTGATAAGTAAGCCCGATGATACGAGCACCAAAATCACGCAGGCAATCACTCCCTGGGTGGTCACGTCGCGTTTGCCCTTGATCTGCGAGCGGCTCAGTATCCACGCGATGCCCAGGGCTACCGACAACTTCAAGAACTCGGCAGGCAATAGCATTATCGGACCGAACTCCAAGGCGCGTTTCACGCCATTGATTTTGGTGCCGCAGATGAGCACCAGCGCCATCAAACCTATGGAGATGAGCACAAATGCCGGGATGGCATAGTACAACTTGGTGAAGTGGGTGCGTTGCAGCACCAACATAATTATCAAGCCCATGCCCAGGAACATGGCATGGCGGATGATGGGACCGTAGATGTCGCCCACGTGCACCTCCTGTGATGAGGCGCTGAACAACTCGATGATTGACACGGCGAGCAAGGCAATGTAGGACCCCCAGATGTAGGGGTCGGGATGCCCGTTATCCACTTTTTTCTCTTGCTCGGGGGCGGGGGTAGGGGTGGCTTGTTCTTCCTTCATGGTGTGGAGAGGGATTGATGGTTTATTTGAGAGCGTTTACTAATGCTTTGAATTGGCGTCCGCGGTCCTCGTAACTGCTGAACAGGTCGAATGATGCACAGCAGGGCGACAGCAGCACGGTGTCGCCCTCGCCGGCGAGGGCGCGACACGCAGCGATGGCGTCGCCGATGGAGTGGGTGTCGGTGACACTGATGCCAGCGGCGGTGAAGAAGTCGACAATCTTGGCATTGTCCTTGCCCATGGCGACGATGGCTTTCACTTTTGCCTTGACCAAGGGGAGGATTTCGCTGTAGTCGTTGCCCTTGTCCTTGCCGCCGAGGATGAGTACGGTGGGGCGGGTCATTGACTCCAGGGCATACCAGCATGAGTCGACATTGGTGGCTTTGGAGTCGTTAATCCATTCCACGCCGTCGATGGTGGCGACAGGCTCGAGGCGATGCTCGACGCCGCGGAAGTCGGCAAGTGCCGAGCGTATGGCATCGCTACCCACGTTGAGCAGGCAGGCGCTCAAGCCCGCGGCGAGGGAGTTGTAGACATTGTGGAGCCCGTGTAGGGCGAGGTCGGCGCGAGGCATAGTCATCGAGGTGCCGGGGGTGTTTATGATTATATTGTCCTCGGCATCGATGTAGGCGGCGGTGTCCTCCTCGCGATGCTCGGCGAGGGGGTATATCTGTGCGTCAACTTTCAGGCGAGCGAGTTGGGCGCTCACCACGGGGTCGTCCTGCCAGTAGATGAAGGCATCGCACGGGGTCATGTTCTGCAAGATGCGGAATTTGGCATTCACATAATTCTGCATCTTGTAGTCGTAGCGGTCGAGGTGGTCGGGGGTGATGTTGAGCAGCACGGCGATATTGGCGCGGAAGTCATACATATTATCGAGTTGGAAACTGCTCAACTCGATGACATACACCTTGTGGGGCTCGCGAGCGACTTGCCACGCGAGCGACTTGCCGATATTGCCGGCAACCGAGGCATCGATGCCGGCACGCACCAAGATGTGGTGGATGAGCGTGGTGGTCGTGGTCTTGCCGTTGGAGCCGGTGATGCACACCATCTTGGCATCGGTGTAGCGCCCGGCAAGTTCGATTTCGCTGATTATGGGCGTGCCTTGGGCGGCGAGTTGAGCCACGATCGGCGCGGTGAGGGGTATGCCGGGGCTCTTGACCACCTCGTCGGCGTTGAGGATGAGTTCGGCACTGTGGTGCCCGTGCTCGTATGCGATATTTTCTTGTTGCAGAATATCGAGGTATCGGGGTGCGATGGTCCCGCAGTCGCTGAGGAAGACGTCATAGCCGCGGTCCTTGGCGAGGATGGCGGCACCTACGCCGCTCTCTCCGCCCCCGAGAATGACCATACGCTTGGTAGTTGACATAATTATCTGATTTTGAGGGTTACAAAAGTTACAACTGCGAGAATGATGCCGATAATCCAGAAGCGAGTGACGATTTTAGCCTCGGGGATAGGAGCCAAGGGGCGCTGGATGAGGGCATCGATACCGGCATTGCCGGCTTTCTGGAAGTGGTGGTGCAGGGGCGCCATCTTGAAGATGCGCTTGCCGCCGGTCTTCTTGAAGTAGAGCACCTGGAGCATCACCGAGAGGTCCTCGATGTAGAACAAGGCGCAGAGGATGGGCAGGAGCAACTCCTTGTGGATGAGGATGGCAAATACGGCGATGATGCCGCCCAGGGTGAGCGAGCCGGTGTCGCCCATGAACACCTGTGCCGGATAGGAATTGTACCATAGGAAGCCGATGAGGGCACCGATGAATGCCGACATATACACCACCAATTCCTCGCTGCCCGGGATATACATTATATTAAGGTATGCCGAGTAGACTATGTTGCCACCGAGGTATGCCATGATGGCGAGGGCTACGGCGGCGATTGCCGAGAGTCCCGAGGTCATGCCGTCAAGCCCGTCATTGAGGTTGGCACCGTTTGACGTGGCGGTGACCAGGAAGATGGCGATGAGCAGGAACACCACCCATCCACCGATTTCAGCGGCATCGCTGCCCATCCATGAGGTGAGCCACGAGTAGTCGAAGTTGTTATTCTTGATGAACGGCAGGGTGGTCTCCGGGCTCTTGGTGACATCGGTCGAGTACACCACTTCCTCGACCATCTCGGTAGTGGAGGATATCACCTCGTGGTTCTGCACTATCACCATATCGGGGTTGAGATACATGGTGACGGCGAGGATGACGGCAATGCCCACTTGCCCGAAGATTTTATACTTGCCCTTGATACCATCTTTGTTGTGGTACTTGAGTTTCATATAGTCGTCGAGGAAGCCGATGGTGCCGAGCCACAGCGTGGCGCCGAGCATCAGCAGCATATACACATTGGTGAGGTTGCCCACCAACAGGCAGGGCACGATGATTGACAAGATGATGATGACGCCGCCCATGGTGGGGGTGCCGGTCTTCTTGGTCTGCCCCTCGAGGTCGAGATTGCGGATTACCTCGCCCACCTGCATCAGTTGCAGGCGGTGGATGATTTTTTTGCCCACAAATATGGCGCCGAGCATGGCGAGCACAAAGGCTACGCCCGAGCGGAAGGTGATATAGGTCCACAGTCGATTGCCGGGGAGGTCCAAGTCCTGTATGGCATCAAAGAGGTGATATAACATAGCGATAAGTAAATGTTAGATAGTACGTTGACTGAGGGCGGCAGCCACTTCCTCGCGGTCGTCGAAGTGGAGCGTCTGTCCGCCGATGATTTGATAAGTCTCGTGCCCCTTGCCGGCGACGAGAACCACATCGCCGGGCTGTGCCTCGGCGATAGCGGTGGCGATGGCGCGGTGGCGGTCGGTGATTGTGGTGGTGCGAGCGTGAGCCTCGGCATCGAGCCCGGCTTTCATCTCGGTGATGATGGCGTCGGGGTCCTCGCTGCGGGGATTATCGCTGGTGAGCACCAGGCGAGTGCAACGGCGAGCGGCTTCGGCAGCCATGATGGGGCGCTTGCCGCTGTCGCGGTCGCCTCCACAGCCTACCACGGCGATGACACCGGGCTGTGGCTGGCGCCGCCGCGTGATATCGTTGATGGTGTCGAGCACGTTCACCAACGCATCGGGCGTGTGGGCATAGTCGACGATGGCAGTCACGCCGTCTGCCGAGGTGAAGGGCTGGAAACGCCCTGCCACGGGCACCAACTGCGACATGGCGGTGAGCAGCCTGGTGCGCTCGATGCCCAGCAGGCAGCCCGCCCCGTACACGGCGGTGAGGTTGGAGGCGTTGAATTGCCCGGCAAAGCGGGTCTCCACCTCGGTGCCGTCAAATGCCATGAGCATGCCGTCGAGGCGGTTCTCAACGACGCGCCCGCCGAAGTCGGCGATGCCGCGCACCGAGTAGGTGTGGCGCGAGGCGCGAGTATTTTGCAGCATTATCGCACCGTTGCGGTCGTCGGCATTGGTGAGCGCCCACGCCTCGGGCTTGAGCGCATCAAAGAACGACTGCTTGGCTCGCAGGTAGTTGGCAACGGTACCGTGGTAGTCGAGGTGGTCGCGTGTGAGGTTGGTGAATATAGCGCCATCGAAGTCGAGGGCGGCGATGCGGTGCTGAGCGGCGGCATGTGACGACACCTCCATGGCGGCGAAGGTGCAGCCCTCGGCTACCATGCGCGCCAGCAGGGCGTTGAGTTCGAGCGGGTCGGGAGTGGTGTGCGTGGCAGGCACCTCGCTGTCGTTGACCTTGTTGACCACGGTCGACAGCAGCCCGGCGCGGTGTCCGCTCAGGCGTGCCAACTCGTATAGCAGGGTGGCGATGGTAGTCTTGCCGTTGGTGCCGGTGACTCCCACCAGGGTGAGGTGGCGGCTGGGATAGCCGTGCCATGCCGACGCGAGTTGAGCAAGGGCGACTGCCGGGTCGGCGACTTGTATCCACACTACTTGGGTTGCCGGATGCTCGGGTAGGCGCGAGCACACCACGCAGCCGGCTCCGGCGGCGATGGCGCGGTCGATGTAGTCGTGCCCGTCGACACGCGTGCCCGGCACGGCGACAAAGATGCCGTCGGCGACTACAGCGCGGCTGTCGGCGGTGATGCCCGCAAAGGCTCCATAGAGATTATTTATCACTTGCAGCGGCTCGATAGCGGCTGTCAAGGCTTTCAGTGTATGCATGTTTTCTATCATTGTTGACTGAGGGTTACGGTGACGCGGGTGCCCGCCTCGGCGGGTGTACCCGGCTCGGGAATGCACGAGGTGACATAGCCCGTGCCCGAGAAGTTGACAATATATCCGGCGCGCTCCAGCACCACAAGTGCCTCGCGGATGCCCAAGCCCATCACATTGGGGATAGTACCCGCCGGGGTGTTACCCACCGGGGTGCTTATCATGCCGGCACGCGACAGTCCCAGTGCCTCGTGGAGCATGCCGGCACGCGCGGCGTCGTGATGACCATAGAGGGTAGGCATTGATGCTGCGGCGGCTATATCGTTGATATCTGATGAGTTACCCAGCATGCCGCGCGAGTACATCTTCAGCGCGAGGTTGAGTAGCACGGTGCCGCTGGTGTACGAGGCTCCCATTCTGGCGCCCTGCGGGTCGCTGATGACCACGATGCACGTGTACATGGGATTTTCATACGGGAAGAAGCCGCAGAAGGTCACGCGGTTGTGGCGTCCCTCGCGGTATCCGCCCTTGAAGGGCACGTTCCGCAGGGGCTTGCCGTCGGGGCCCGTGGGGCGTTCCAGCGCGATGCCCGCAGTGCCGGTCTTGCCGGCAATCTCCACGGTCTTGTTGCGCAGCACCTTGGCGGTGCCGCCCTCGCCCCACACCACGTCGTGCATCATTTGCCGCAGTATGGCTGCATTGGCTGCCGAGCAGATGGAGTCGCGTACATAACTTACCGGTATCACCGAGTCGCGCCCATCGGGCAGATGCAATTCCTTCACCAAGCGCGGACGCACGAATTTGCCATTATTAGCAATAGCATTGTAGAAGGCGCAGGTGTATAGCGGCGGTACCATAGTCGAGTAGCCGAATATCATGCGCGAGAGCGATACATGCCCGCCCGCCTTGGGGTCGAGGGTAGGGTAGTAGGGGCGGCGCTCGCCCGCCATACCGGTGTTGAGGCGGTCAAAGAAGCCTATTTTGCGCAGTCTCTCGCGGAAGCCGTTGAGGTCTCCGGCGTAGCGCGGCGCTATCAATTTGGTCATGCCTATGTTGGAGGAGTACTCAATGAAGCGGCTCACGGGCAGATATGCCGGCGAGTGGGTGTCGCGGATGGGCTTGCCCCCGGCATACGAGTAGGTGCGCCCGATGGGGAAGGTCTGGTTGAGGTTAACATAGCCGTCCTCCAGGGCGGTGAGCATCGACACTATCTTGATTACCGAGCCTGGCTCATAAGCCATGACGATATGGTTCATCGCCTCGATATATCCGCCGCCCGGGGTGATGGTGTCGCGGTCGAGGTTGCAGATGGCTTTGATGTCGCCGGTGGATACCTCCATTATCATCGCGCTGCCCCATTCGGCATTACATTCGACGAGCATATTTCCCAACTCGTGCTCCAGCAGGTCTTGCAGGGTGATGTCGATGGTAGTGGTGATGGTGGTGCCGTTGACGGGCTTGCGGGTGGTCCAGAACGACTCGCCACGGGTGAAGAGCACCTTCTTGGCGATGCCGGGCACACCATAGAGTATCGAGTCGAGGGCTTGCTCCAAGCCCGAGCGTCCGCGTATCTGCGGGTCGGTGGCAGTCTGTCCCACGCGTCCGATGCTTAGGCGTGCCATATCACCATAGGGATAGGTGCGGCGCAGCACGCGCTCATAGGTGAGTCCGGTGCGGTTGGGGTTGCGCGAGCGCCGGAAGTAGGGGAAGTTGCGCAGTCGCTCAAATTCAGCCCACGAGATGTATTTCAATATGGTGTAGTTGCGCGAGCGGTCTTTCTTGGGCTGGGTCATCGGCTTGTACAGGTAGTCGCGCCACTCCTGGCGGGTGCGCTGCGGATAGTACACTGCCAGGGTATCGGCGAGCGAGTCGAGGCTCTCGATATACTTCAACTCGTTGATGCGCGAGGCTCTGAAGTCGATGCGCGCGATGTAGTAATTGAGGTTAGTCGCCATGATTGACCCGTCATCGGCGAGGATGTCGCCGCGCAGGGGGTTGATGACTATGGAGTCGGCGAGGGTCATATCGCCCTTGGCTGTCCATTCATCTTGGTGGATTACTGCGGTGTTAATCAGGAAGATAATGCATGCCACGACGATAGCCAACATTCCCAGCGAAATGATGGTGAAGCGTCCGTAGATGTACAGGCGGCGAGATTTGCTCTTGGGCGCCACTCCGGTTTTGTTCTTGGGGTCGTTGTTTGTCATTGGAGAGAGATTTTATATGGTGGTTGTGATTGTATTTGTAAATTCAACCCCAGGGAGTCGACCATCTGTTGCATCGACGACTCGCAGGTGCGGGTCATATACATCGAGCGCTCGCGTTGCACATCGGTGCGCACCACCTCGAGCCGCCGCGACAACGCTTGCATCTGCTCCATGGCTGTAACGCAGTCGTAGCGCACCGAGATGTAACTCAACGCCAAGATGACAATGATTAGTACGGCGCCGAAGTGGCGACGGAACCATCCCCCGTGGATGCCTTCCATTAACTCGCTCGGCTTCAGTTTCTTGATTTTTGACCCGGCTGACATGGTGGCTTATAATTTTTGGGCGGCTCGCAACTTGGCGCTGCGGCTGCGTGGATTGGCATTTACCTCGGCTTCGTCGGCGACGATTGCTTTGGATGTGATGAGGCGCATCGGGGTCTCGGCTCTGCCATATAGGTCAGTGGTCACCTCCCCGGCGAAGTTGCCCGAGCGCATGAAATTCTTGACCAGGCGGTCCTCCAGCGAGTGGTAGGTGATGACCACCAAGCGCCCGCCGGGGCGCAGGGCGTCGATGCTCTGACTCAGGAAGGCACGCAGTGCATCTAATTCGCCGTTCACCTCAATACGCAGTGCCTGGAATATGCATGCCAGGTCTTTCTTGCGCTTGCGTGGGTCCACCACCTTGTCGATGGCTTCCAATAGCCCGTTTATGGTGGTGATGGGTGCCTTGGCGCGCGCTGTGGCGATGGCTCGTGCCACGCGGCGACTCTGCGACACCTCGCCGTAGAGGTGCATCAGCGTCGCTATCTGCTCCTCGCTGTAGGTATTGACGATGTCGGCGGCAGTCATACCTCCGCGGCGATTCATGCGCATATCCAGCGGCGCATCGGCGCGAAAAGAGAAGCCTCGCGAAGCGTCATCAAAGTGATGAAACGACACACCCAAATCGGCAAGGATGCCGTCAACGGCTTCTATATCGTGAAATCTCAGGAAATTGCGCAGATACCTGAAGTTGCCGTGTACTATTGTAAATCGCTCGTCGCTCATCGCACCGGCTACAGCGTCTTCGTCTTGGTCGAAGCCCACCAATCGCCCGTCGGCACCCAAGCGCTCCATGATGGCACGTGAGTGTCCGCCGCCACCATATGTGACGTCGACATATGTCCCCGATGCTTGTATATCAAGCATTTGCATCGTCTGTGGCAGTAGCGCCGGGATGTGGTATACTTCTTCTTCCATTAGTATCGACTGCTGTTTCGTTTTCGGTTGTAAAATTAGTAATTTTCTATGGCAGTTTACAAATGAAAACAGTAAAAAATGCACTAAATCAGCAAAAAAGTTATTATCGGGAATTGTATGATAATACTCGGAATGATGA
>JBJEDD010000321.1:0-4881 GCA_051871715.1 Muribaculaceae bacterium
AATGTCATCGCCTCAGACGTATACTACAATGAGAACTACAAATACATAGCCTACGCGCCATACAACAGCACATACACAAGCGACGCTGTTAACACCTACAAGTCGATTGATGAAATAGTGGCAAAACATGTGGCAGACTTCCCTACCCTGTATGCCGACCAATCGACAGAAGAGAAATACAACGCCGCCGACCTGTTGGTGTGCAGAAATCCGCTACGAACCGGCACGCAACTGCGACTGTCATTCACTCATGCCATGAGCCTGATGAAGATTTACTACAATGGCGAGCAATCTGACCTCACGATTGAGAAACCGGCGGCAAAGGAGCTGATGTACAAGGCGTCGGGTTCTGAGGCATACAGTTATATCCATATACCCGAGAACAAAGTGGAGGTGTATGGCACGGCAAAATCAGAGCAGACCCTCGAGGGTAGCGAAGACAAGATTACCAACTACTCGTATTGGCAGACCTATGTAAACATGAAGGAAAATTGCCAACTCTATATCTCAATCTATTCGCAACCCACAGTATCCTACAAGACTGCCGGTGTTGATATGGGACTCCCATCGGGCTGCATCTGGGCTAACCATAACTTGGGCGCCGAGACCTATGCTGAACAGGTAGCCCGAGGCGGTGCGTGGTATGATGCCGATGGTAACGTCAGCGAGGATCTGATGAAGAGCGAGTTGCACGATTGCTTCGACCGCGGCGACTATTACTCATGGGGCGAATTGGAGACCAAGTATGAGCGACCCGCTCTGTTATTTGATGAGGTAACCGGCAGAATCAAGTCAACCGGTGATGCTATCGTCGGCACGGGCAGTTCTCAGTATGTGACGTCACTCATATCAGGCTCGGAGAAAGGGTATTACCCCGAGACATATGTTGACCGCAGCTACTCCTTCGCGTCTATCGACGGCAATATCGCCGGCACCGAATACGACGTGGTGAGAAACAAATTGTGGAAAGGCGAATGGCGCATACCCAATGAGAATGAGGTCGATGAGTTGATGAGAAACTGCACCATCGAAATTGCGGGATATTACTTCGAGGACAATGTGCGCTACGCTCCGTGGATAGCAGAAAAAGATGGAGAAGGTAACTACATCAACCTCCACCCCGACAATTCCGAGAATTTCGGCACCGCCGAGGTACGCCCCTACAGATATCTGGTCACCATAGTGAAATTCACAAGCAACATCAACGGCGAGGTTCTTTACTTCCCGGGTGGCACATGGAGCGACTGGAGCATTGATATGCTCTGTTGCAACTCACGCAACTACCATGGGCTGATCACGGCAACTACATATAGCTCAGACTACGGCGGCATGTATTATTTCGCCTCCTCGGCTTCGCACAACCATATCGATTGCTCAAGTTATATGGAACTTGAGACCAATAAAACCCTTGACGCGACAGGTAAAATCACTGACGTCAAAGGGGTAATGAAATATTCATCATATGTGGACTCCGAGGGCAACCCGGTTGAACTTTGGGGCCTCACACAGAACGGTCACCGATACACCGGCATGCTCATCCGCCCGGTGTATGGTGGTAAAAACTGGAACACCGACAGCAAGTCGCGTGATCTTATACGCATAAAAGTTGAATGACGATGAAGAAACTGTTTTACATCATATTGAGTCTTGTGCTCATGGCATGCGACGATGAGATAAATACCTCGCCTGCTCTCCAAGACGGCATGGTCTTGACCTTTGAGGCTGTCGTCATTGACCAACCGCAATCACGTGGGCAAATTCTTAACGTCAACGACAACACTGTAACTCGCGACTTCAAGGCGGGTGACTCTTTCGGTCTCTTCATCATCGACGGCGCCGGCGATTTCGTATCGCTCATCGATGGCAAGAATGCCAAGAATATCAAGTTGACTACGCCCGACGGCAAGGCATGGAATCTCAACTCCGACATCAAGGAAGTGGTGCACAAACTGGGCTACCGATATGTGGCATATTTCCCCTACTCCGAGGCTTTCAACGACTGCGCGAGTACCGCCGACATACAATCGCTCCTCACAGCGCCTGACGTCGACCAGAGCACGCAGGAGGCTACCGACTGGATGTACACCGACATCACCTCGCCCAAAGCCAATGCCGTCACCACACTCAAGTTCCTACACCGATATGCCAAGATAGACATCTACAATTCGTTCACTCAAGACCACAGCAACAGTTGGGCATCGGCATATCAATACACCAAGACAGTTGACGACAGCAACGTAGAGCACTACCGCTACATCGTAGATGCTACCACGCCACAGACCCTCACAGTCAATGGCAAATATTCTATCGGAGACGAACTCACCGGCATCAAGGAATTCACCTACGACTGCGGCGACATCACCATCGAGAACGGGCGCCATGCTATCATCTACACCTACCGCATGGACGAGCGTTGTGCCATAGACCTCGGGCTCCCCTCGGGAGTACTCTGGAGCCCCATCAACCTCGGCACCGAGACTTCGACATACATGGACCCGGCTGCAATCGCCTCGCTCGGCAACGTGCTGGGCTTGCGCCTCGCTTGGGGTGAACTGTACGAGAAGGACACTTACAACTATGATACATATATTAATGACCCATATTTAGACACCAAAGTATCGGTGCTCCCCGCCGATATCTCGGGCACCGTATACGACCCGGCACGCCAATACTGGGGCGGACACTGGGCTCTACCAACATCCGCTGATATTCAGGAACTTATAGACAGCACCGACGTGGTAAGCACCGAAACCGTATATAGCGATGAACTGGGGAAAGAAATCAACAAGATAACCCTCCGAAGCAAAGTGAACAACAAGGAAATCACCTTCCTCACCAATGGATATGCCACCAATGCTACGGTAAATAACGCACAGTATCTCTATTATATGTCGGCAAGCATTGGAGGCTATGCTTACTGTGGAATATTACACAACAACCCATCAATGCGCGTCACCACTAACAACCGCTACATAGGCTACAGCATCCGACCGGTGCTCAAAGAACTCTACATCTACACTAATACCGACAAGAAAGGTATCGTGGTAAAGCACATCGACGACCTCGCCGTCGACCTCGGCTTCACTAAGACCGTCACCGAAGATATTGACGGTGTACCAACCGAAGTGACCTACAAATTACTCTGGAGCCCCTTCAACTATGGTGCAGAAACGAGGGTGGCTTTGCAGACATACAACAACCGCCCCATTGACGAGGGTGCATTCCTCAAAAAATGTCTTGACAGCCCCGGTATGCGACTCGCTTGGGGATACACTGAGGAGACAACATATTTCAACACCACTGAATACGAGAGCGGACCCTTGGTTTCAAAGTACAACTTCAACAACGATGCATCAACCCCCTTGGACACCCGCGACCTTAAATATGAAGATGACATCGTGCAACTCAATTGGCCCTCAGGTTGGTACATCCCCACAGCCATGGATCTTCAACTGCTATGCCTACACACCACCGTATCGCGCGAAACAATCAATGGTCGCTCATGGTTCAAACTGACCGGTGACAACGGCAACAGTATATTGATACCACCTACAAACTACATCGACGACACCGACAACACCGAGAAATGGGGTTCGGACGCATACTTACAGAGTAGCACCGCCGGGCTTTACGACTCGAAGAAGCACACCATCTACGCCCTAAATCTAAGTGGAACGAGCGCAAGCCTCGCCAACAAAGCAGGGCGCCCCACCGGCTTGATGATCCGCCCCGTCAAGTACGTCCGCATCAAATAGCCTTTTCCCATCCCAAAATTTCTTATGTGATTCTTCATTTGGCGAGTTCAACAAACTTAGCGTGGGTCTCGGGTGTAAAATAAGATTTGAGTGATTATTCTTCATCGAAAAAACCCGAGTCAACACGTTTGATAACGTATGAGTGATCGGCAATCACGCCCACATTATATTTTATCATGTAGTTTGCAAGTTCAGTGCCATCAATGAGCACGAGCTTGATGTGGGGACTTGAGGTGCAAACTTTTCGCGCCTCATTGGTGAAACACGATGTGGTAATATACACACCCTTAGTTGCACCGATTGAAATCAAAGCGCCCATAAATTGCTGAATATCCGGGGCACTGACCTTGTGGTCTGCGCCCCACCTTTTAGCTTGGATATATACCTTATCCAAGCCAAGGGCATCCTCCTTGATTATGCCGTCAATACCTCCATCACCGGAGAATTTGGTTACCAAAGCTGCGTCCTCGAAATCTCCACCGTAGCCCATAGCCACGAGAAGTTTTACCACAAGTTTTTCAAAGAATTTTGGCGACTGCTTCGCGATACACTGTAGAATATCATCAACCAAATTTGAATTGATGAGGTTGAACGCCTCCTCCATTTGGGCTGTTGGATCAAGAGGCTCACCAATCAGAGGCGCTTGCACAGCAGTAGATTTGCTCGCTTTCTTCTTGGAGCCGGCAAATTCCTTAAATGAAGGATATTTAGACATGAGAAGCTTCTGAGTGATTTCAGTCACCCCGGAATTCAACAAATCTTGACCTGCCGGAGTAATAACATATACGCCCCGCTTGGGCGACTCCACCACTCCGGCTTTAGCAAACCAAGTCTTTGCCCAACTGCATCTGCCTAAATGTATATTCTGACCACTATTTTCATAATAAGCGTCAATATCCTCAGGGGTTAACTTAAGTACAAGAGCTAAGGCATCGAATATTTCTGACATTTTACGAGCCTTGCCATCACCCATAAGTTTAAGGAAGGGGTATAGGTATTTTTGAAATGCGGGTATCATATCTTGTCTGTTTAATTATGCATTGCTTAGATTGTGTCGTATGATTGCAAAGTTACGAATAAATTTTGAGCCAATTACCCTTACGGCTAAATTTTGATATGACTCTTG
>JBJEDD010000322.1:0-3908 GCA_051871715.1 Muribaculaceae bacterium
TATTTTTACTATCTTTGCGGCACTAAAAGCATTTATATAAGATAGTTATGATCTCCGAGCAAGTATTACTTCAGGTTTTATCCGAGCAAAAGGACGAAATGGTACGCTTCTCGCCGACAAAATACGTCATTCGTGCCGAGCAATCGTTGATTGATATCGATAGTCCATTGGCTCAAGTAGTGATAGGTGTTAGGCGCAGTGGCAAATCCACTCTCTGCGCTATGGCTCTCAAAGCCGCCAAGGTCAATTTTGCTTATGTCAACTTTGACGACGACCGTCTCGCCGACATTCAAACAAATGACCTCAACACAATCCTCTCATGCATCTACCAAATTTACGGCACGGATATCAAGCATATCCTTCTCGACGAAGCACAAGACGTGGTCGGTTGGCATCTCTTTGTCAATCGCCTCCTCCGCAGTGGTATGAGGGTCTTCGTCACAGGCAGTAATGCCAAATTGCTCAGCAGCGAATTAGCCACGCATCTCACCGGGAGATACAACGAGGTAAAACTCTTCCCATTCTCGTTTGCCGAATTCTGCGAGTATCGCAAATTGGATATTCACAGCATCACCACCAAGGGTATCGCTGAAGTAAAAAAGGCTTTTATTGATTATCTACATATAGGCGGTTTCCCCGAGCTGGCTAATATCAGAAATAAAAAAAACTATGTAAATAGTCTTATTACTGCTATCATCGAGAAGGATATCAAGCTCAGATTTAAAATCCGAGACATCGATAGCCTCAAGAAATTGACTTTCTACCTCCTCGACAATATCGGGCAAATAATCAACTACGACGATCTTTCTTCTATACTCAATATCAATGACAAAACGCTGAGAAAGTATGTCTCTTTCCTCGAACAAGCCTTCTTGATAAAAACCACCTCGCGCTTTTCTTTCAAGGCGTCATCAAGAATACGCAACCAAAAATCCTATATCATTGACACGGGTATCCAAGACAATCGCCACGAGCATTTCTCAACTGACAACATCGGGTGGAAAATTGAAAATGTCGTGTATATTGAGCTCCTTCGCCGCTGTAGCAACGATTTCCTCGATGTCTACTACTTCAAAAAGGACTCCAAATCAAAGGAAGTTGATTTTGTCATCACTGATGGTCGCAGAGTGCTCCAACTGATTCAAGTCTCCTACATCGTTGACAACCCAAAAACCTTGGAACGAGAACTCTCTGCTCTCACCTCTGCATCTTCATCACTCCGTTGTGACAATCTCACTCTAATCGCTGCCACAGACACTAAAGACGTAATTCTTCACGGCAAAACAATTCACATCGTAAATATTATTGAGTGGCTCTCTTCTCGCAATTAGCATCGCTTTTTTTCTCACTTTTATTGCCTCCGAAACTTGCCCACTTGCACTTTTTTTCGTACCTTTGCAAAGTAATAAACAATGACTTTAAGCACTAACAATGGCAGAATACACCGAGAATTACGATGCGAATAAAATCCAAGTCCTCGAGGGCTTGGAAGCCGTGCGCAAACGCCCGGCTATGTACATCGGAGACATTTCATCCAAGGGCCTCCACCACCTCGTCTACGAGGTAGTCGACAACTCTATCGATGAGGCCCTTGCAGGATACGCTAAGAATATCAACGTAACTATCAATAAGGACAACTCTATCACCGTGGTCGATGACGGCCGCGGTATCCCCGTCGACATCCACGAGAAGGAGCACAAGAGCGCCCTCGAGGTCGTCCTCACAGTCCTCCACGCCGGTGGCAAATTCGACAAAGGCTCCTACAAGGTCTCCGGCGGCTTGCACGGCGTCGGCGTCTCTTGCGTCAACGCCCTCTCCACTTATCTCCGCGCCGAAGTTCACCGTAACGGCAAGGCCTACATGCAGGAATACTCCCGCGGCAAGGCTACCTCCGAGCTCAAGGTAATCGGCGAAAGCGACCACACCGGCACCATCATCACCTTCAAGCCCGATGACTCCATCTTCACCGTCACCGTCTACGACTACCCCACCCTCGCCACTCGCCTCCGTCACCTCGCTTTCCTCAACGCCGGCATCACTCTCACTCTCACCGACCTACGCGTCGAGGACGGCGCCGAGCCTCTCACCGAGACCTTCTACTCCGCCGATGGCCTTCGCGACTTCGTCCAATACATCGACTCCTCCAAGGAATCCCTCATCAACGACGTCATCCACCTCAACACCGAGCGCCAAGGTGTCCCCGTCGAAGTCGCACTCACATACAACAATAGTTATAACGAAAACATATACTCCTTCGTCAACAACATCAACACCATCGAGGGCGGTACTCACCTCACCGGCTTCCGCCGCGGCTTGACATTCACCCTCAAAAAATATGCCGACGACAACAACCTCCTCAAGAACGCCAAGGTCGAAATCACCAGCGATGACTTCCGCGAGGGTCTCACCGCCGTAATCTCCGTCAAGGTCCTCGAGCCTCAGTTTGAAGGACAAACCAAGACCAAACTCGGCAATAACGAAGTCATGGGCGCCGTCCAAGTCGCCGTTTCCGACGCCCTCAAGGTATACCTCGAGGAACACCCCAAGCAAGCCAAAGCCATCGTCGAGAAGGTAATCCTCGCCGCACAGGCTCGCCACGCCGCCCGCACCGCCCGCGAGAAAGTCCTCCGCAAAACTCCCCTGTGGAGCGGCGGTCTCCCCGGCAAACTCGCCGACTGCTCCTCACGCATCGCCGAGGAATGTGAAATCTTCCTCGTCGAGGGTGACTCCGCCGGCGGTACCGCCAAGAAAGGCCGCGACCGCCGCTTCCAAGCCATACTCCCCCTCCGTGGCAAAATCCTCAACGTCGAGAAAGCGATGAAACACCGCATCTTCGAAAACGAGGAAATCACCAACCTCTTCCGCGCGCTCCGCGTCACCATGGGCACCGATGAAGACAAGGAAGCCGTCAACATCTCCAAGCTCGCTTACCACAAGGTCATCATCATGACCGATGCCGACGTCGACGGCGCTCACATCGCCACCCTCCTCATGACGTTCTTCTTCCGACGCATGCGCCCCGTCATCGAGCAAGGTTACCTCTACCTCGCAACCCCTCCGCTCTACAAATGCCGCTGCGGCAAGGATGAGGAATATTGCTGGAACGAACAACAACGTCAATCTTTCATCGACTCCCACACCGGCAAGACCACCGTCACCCGTTACAAAGGTCTCGGCGAAATGAGCGACGTCGAGCTACGCGACACCACTATGAGTCCCGAGCACCGCATCCTCAAGCAAGTCAATATCAACGATGCCGCCGAAGCCGACCGCATCTTCTCAATGCTCATGGGCGAAGACGTCGGTCCACGTCGCGACTTCATCGAATCCAACGCCACTTACGCTAACATTGACGCATAACACACTATAACCCGCGGCTCTCGCCTCGGGTTATATTTTACACCTATTTATTATGGCAAAGAACAAACGTAATTCAGCCGAAACAACTATGATGCGCGGAGCCGTCGACGCATTCATCGTCGGCATCGGCAACAAAACCTTTAACTACAAGCAAGTATCCGCCGCAATCGGGCTCAGCGCACCCGCTCAGCAACGTGCCGTCGCCCTTTACCTCGCCGAACTCGCCTTCGATGGCAACATCATCGAAGTCGCACCCGGCAAATACAAGGTACCCACTCACACCATCACCGCAATGGGCACATTCGTTCGCCTTCGCAACGGCAAGAACAGCGTCATCCTCGACGATGACGACGAAGCCATCTTCGTCGCCGAGCGCAACTCAATGCACGCCCTCAATGGCGACCGTGTCCTCGTCACCATCGCAGCTCGCGTCAAAGGTCGCGAGCCCGAAGCTATCGTCAACGAAATCGTCGAGAAAAAAGACCAAACCTTCATCGGCACACTCCGCGTCGACAAGCACTACGCTCTCCTCACTCCCGACTCCAAAT
>JBJEDD010000322.1:4008-9805 GCA_051871715.1 Muribaculaceae bacterium
GACCGCATCAATGCCGACATCACCAACGACGAGGTAAGCCGTCGCCTCGACATGCGCGACGTCACCACTTTCACCATCGACCCCAAGGACGCCAAGGACTTCGACGACGCTCTCTCTATACGCCGCCTTCCCAACGGCAACTGGGAAGTAGGCGTCCACATCGCCGACGTCACTCACTACGTCAAGCCCGACACCATCATCGACCGCGAGGCACAAGACCGTGCAACCTCGGTTTACCTCGTCGACCGAGTCGTCCCCATGCTCCCCGAGCACCTCTGCAACGAAATTTGCTCCCTCCGCCCCAATGAGGACAAACTCACTTTCTCGGTCATTTTCGAGATGACCGACAAGGGCAAGGTCGTCCGTCACAACATCGCTCGCACCGTCATCCGCTCCGACCGCCGCTTCGCCTACGAAGAGGCGCAACAAGTCATCGAAACCGGGCAAGGCGACTTCGCCGACGAGATCCTCACCCTCGACCGTCTCGCCAAAATCCTCCGCAAGGAACGCTTCGACAACGGCTCCGTCGACTTCGACCGCGTAGAGGTCCGCTTCGAAATCGATGACAAAGGGCACCCCATCGACGTCTATTTCAAGGAATCCAAGGACGCCAACAAACTCATCGAGGAATTTATGCTCCTCGCCAACCGCGCCGTCGCCACATTCGTAGGCACTCTCGCCGGCAAGAAAAAAGGCAAAGCCTTCGTCTATCGGGTTCACGACATGCCCGACCCCGGCAAACTCGAGGACCTCGCCAAACTCTCCAAGACATTCGGTTACCGCCTCCGCACATCCGGAAACTCCCACGACGTCAATCGCTCCCTCAATCGCATGCTCGTCGACATCAAGGGCAAAGGCGAGGAAAATCTCCTCTCCACACTCGCCGTCCGCGCCATGGCTAAGGCTATATACACCACCAACAACATCGGTCACTACGGACTGGGCTTCGACTACTACACCCACTTCACTTCGCCCATCCGCCGTTACCCCGACATGATGGTCCACCGTCTCCTCGAGCGTTACCTCCACGGCGGCCGCTCGGTCAACATCGAGCGCCTCGAGGACCTCTGCAAGCACTCCAGCAGCCAAGAGCAACTCGCCGCTAATGCCGAGCGCGCTTCCATCAAATACAAGCAAGTCGAGTACATGAACGACCACCTCGGCGAAGTATTCGACGGCGTCATCTCCGGCGTCACCGAGTGGGGACTCTACGTCGAAATCAACGACAACAAGTGCGAGGGGCTCGTACCCGTCCGCGACCTCGCCGACGACTACTACGACTTCGACGAGAAAAACTACTGCCTCGTTGGACGCCGCCGCAACAACCGATACCGACTCGGCGACAACGTCAAGGTACAAGTCGCTCGTTGCAACCTCGACCGCAAGCAACTCGACCTCGTCATCGTCGACGAGAAAAACCCGCCCCGACGCCTCGCCGACCTCGCCTACACCCCCGCCAAGGCTGCCAAACCCTCCAAGCCCACCAAGAAAGGCAAGGCGCAACGCTCCAAATCTCGCCGCCGCTGACTACCATGCTCACATACATCGATATCACAGACCTACGCGTCATCGCCCCCATCGGGGTGATGGCGCGCGAACGTCTCATCGGCAACGAATTCCTCATCTCCTTGCGCCTATACTACGACGCCGCCGAGGCTATGCGCTCCGACAATATCACCTCTGCCATCAACTATGCCGAGGTCGTCGACGTCGTCAAGGCTGTCCTATCCTCCGAGATGATGCTCATCGAGCACGCTGCCGCCCGCATCCTCGAGGCTATAAAAAAATACTTCCCCAAGGTATCCTCAGGGAAGTTATCTATCTGCAAGGTGCATCCGCCTATCTCGGCACCTACTCCTCGCGTTAGTTTCTCTATCGAGTGGTAATCAATCCATCTGCTGGCGACGTGCCGGTGGATCATCGTCATCTATTGTCTGGCGACTACGTGTCGGCGCTGCCGGAGTCGCAGGCGCTGCCGGCTCCTCGTCTATCGTCTGTGTCCGACGCACAGGCTGCGGCGTCATTGTCGGCGTCACTGCTGTCGGTGTAGGCGTAGTTACTCGTGCAGGTGTCGGTGCAGGCGCAGGGGTCTCCATTGCAGGAGCATACTCCGAGGCATCCACATCGTCTGCCTCTACCAATTCGTCATATGCACTCGGCTCGTCGTCATCAACGACCAATTCCTCGACCTCGCTCGCGTCCTTGCTATATACAAGGAAATACCACGCGCACACGCCGCCGGCTACCAATACCATTGCCAAGATTATCCACAGCCACGACGACCCTTTCTTGCTCCTTGAGTCGCTATAGCCATGCGACGGCTGCATCGGATCCTCGTTGAACGGTACTGTCTCACTATTATTAAATGTGTTGCTCACATTATCGGGTACCCACACTCGACGCTCCGTGCGCCGCGGGTCAAATGGTTGGGTTGAATGTGTATCTGTCATTGTCTCCTAATTTTTTGGCAAAGTTAACGAAAAAAACGCAACTTTTCCCCCTTTCTATAATTTTTCTAAAAAATTTCGTCATTTTTATTGGTTATCCCAATTTGTTTGCCTAATTTTGCCACGAAAGACTATTACTAACACCTAAACATTATTGTAGGTATGAAGAAACACAATTTTTACGCCGGGCCCTCAATCCTGAGCGATTATACCATCAAAAACACCGCCGAGGCAATCATCAACTTTGCCAACACCGGCTTATCCGTCCTCGAAGTTTCTCACCGTAGCAAGGAATTTCAGGCTGTCATCGACGAGGCTACCGCTCTGGTCAAGGAAATCCTCAACATCCCCGAGGGCTTCTCTGTCCTCTGGCTCGGTGGTGGCGCTTCAATGCAATTCTGCATGATGCCCTACAACTTCCTCTCCACCAAGGCTTCTTTCCTCGACACCGGCACATGGGCTTCTAACGCCATCAAGGAGGCGCGTCTCTTCGGTGATGTCGATGTAGTCGCTTCTTCCAAGGAGGACAACTACACTTATATCCCTCGTGGCTGGAAAGTCGCTCCCGACGCTCAATATTTCCACTATACATCCAACAACACTATTTACGGCACCGAAATTCGTCAAGACCCCGACGTCCCCTGCCCTATGATCGCCGACATGAGCTCGGATATCTTCTCCCGCGAAATTGACTTCTCCAAATATATCGCCATCTATGCCGGCGCTCAGAAAAATCTCGCCCCCGCCGGCGTTACCCTCGTCATCGTCCGCGACGACGCCCTCGGCAAGGTCGACCGTCCTATCCCCACTATGCTCGACTACCGCACTCACATCAAGAAGGGCTCTATGTTCAACACGCCTCCCGTGCTCCCCATCTTCTCGGCTCTCCAGACTCTCCGCTATTACAAGCAACTCGGCGGGCTCAAGGAACTCGAACGCCGCGACCTCGAGAAAGCTGCTCTCCTCTACGACGCTATCGACAACAGCAAGGTATTCCAAGGCACCGTCACCGACCCTCGCGACCGCTCTATCATGAACGTTTGCTTCGTCCTCAAACCCGAATTTAAGGATCGCGAAGCCGACTTCGTTTCTTTCTGCGCCGAGCGTGGCATCGTCGGCATCAAGGGTCACCGATCTGTCGGTGGCTTCCGCGCTTCTCTCTACAATGCCCTCCCCATCGACTCTGTCCGAGTCCTCACCGAGGCTATGAAAGACTTTGAATATAAACTCTGATTCTCCATGCACAAGATATTAGTAGCCACCGAGAAACCCTTCGCTCCCGTTGCAGTCAAGGGTATCCGCGAGGTCGTTGAACAAGCCGGTTGCCAACTCGTCCTCCTCGAGAAATATACCGACCGCGCTCAACTCCTCGCCGCTGTCGCCGACGCCGATGCTCTCATCGTCCGCAGCGACAAAATCGACGCCGAAGTCATCGCCACCGCTCACAACCTCAAAGTCATCGTCCGTGCCGGCGCCGGTTACGACAACATCGACCTCAAAGCCGCTTCCGACCACAATATCGTTGTCGAAAACACCCCCGGACAGAACTCCAACGCTGTCGCCGAATTGGTTTTCGGCATGACTGTCATGGCTGCCCGCAACATGTACAACGGCACCAGCGGCTTCGAACTCAAAGATAAAAAACTCGGCATCCAAGCCTTCGGTCAAGTCGGACGCAACGTCGCTCGCATCGCCAAGGGCTTCGGCATGACTATCGAGGCGCTCGACCCTTATTGCCCCGACGATGTCCTCACCGCTGCCGGCGTTACCCCCGTCCACGACATCAAGGCGCTCTACTCGGGCAACCAATTCGTCTCTATCCACATACCCGCTACCCCCGAGACAATCGGCTCTATCGGATATGAACTCATCGCCACTATGCCCAAGAACGGTGTACTCATCAACACCGCTCGCCGCGAAGTCATCGACGAGGACGGATTGGCTCGCGCTCTCGCCGACCGCACCGACCTCCGCTACGTTGCCGATGTCCGCCCCAACAATGCCGAGGCTCTCGAGCAGGCTTGCCCCGGGCGCGTTTTCTTCACCCCAAAGAAGATGGGCGCTCAAACCGCCGAGGCTAACATCAACGCCGGATTGGCTGCAGCTCGCCAGTCTGTCGCATTCCTCATCGAGGGCATCGACCGCTTCCGCGTTAACTAATTAACCTACTTTAACTTATACCAATGCCCCGGACTCCGCTCCGGGGCATTATTATGACTGTATTTACCTCTCTTTTTTCATATTCTTTTACTATCTTTTCCTCTCTAAACAATATTTCAGCGTCACTTGCGTTATACTATAAATAAGAATTTTTACAAGCACCAATATATAATGAAGATTAAGACGATTGCACTTGCTTTTTTTGCTGCAGCAACATTAGCATCCTGCTCCTCGACAAAGACTCAGTTGCCCTACTTCACCGACCTCGACTCTATCAGTTCGGGAGTCATTGAGTCGGCTGACTATATGCCTACTCTCAAGGCTGATGATGAATTGCTCATCACCATTACTTCTTCCAAACCCGCGGCTACCGCTCACTACAACGTGCCACTATCCAACCCCGCTACTCGCGAGGAACTGGACATTACCACAACTCCACGCCAACAGACATATGTCGTTGACTCCGAGGGTAATATCTACCTCCCTGTTATCGGCACCGTGCACGCCAAGGGTCTCACAACCGAGCAACTCCAGCAACAAATCACCGAATTCGTCCGCCAAGATGTCTCCGACGCAATCGTCCGTGTCGAACTTATCAACTTCCAAGTCGTTGTCGCCGGTGAAGTCAGCCGTCCCTCAACTATTCAAGTGCGCCGCAACCGCTTCAGCATCCTCGATGCTCTCAGCGCTGCCGGCGACCTCACCCCTTATGGCGAACGCTCTAACATCCTCATTATACGAGAAGTAGATGGACAGCGCGTATTCGCCCACCTCGACATCAACTCCTCCGATATCCTCACCTCGCCTTATTTCTACCTCCAACAAAACGACTACATCTACGTCGCTCCCAACGAAATTCGTCAAGCAAACTCTCGCTACAACCAAGATAACGCCTATAAACTGACTGTAATCTCAACAATCGTCAGCGCTGCATCCGTTATCGCTTCTTTAGTAATCGCACTTACAGTAAAATAAATCTACCTAACAATAATGGCGAAGCGTTCTCATTCCGACCTCATTGACCTCCGCGGTCTCTTCAAATCTTACATCTCCCACTGGTATCTTTTCGCGATATCAGTGGTGGCATGTATTATCCTCGGGCTCCTCTTCTGCCGCGTCACTCGCACTAAATACGGCGTGCGTGCCAACCTCCTTATTCAACAAGAAGACTCCAACCCCATGGCTTCTCT
>JBJEDD010000322.1:9905-18623 GCA_051871715.1 Muribaculaceae bacterium
GCGTGCGTGCCAACCTCCTTATTCAACAAGAAGACTCCAACCCCATGGCTTCTCTCGGTGGGCTCGGCGGTCTGTTCGGCTCCTCCGGCTATGCCGACGACGAGATTTTTGTCCTCTCGTCTCACTCCCTCTACCGTGAGGTAATCCGCGACTTGGGGCTTAACCGCACTCACTATGTCAAGACCGGCTTCCTCAAGAGCGATCTCGCATACCCCGACTATCCCATCGACGTAATCCCCGCCGCCGGTATCGTCGACACCCTCAAATCTGTCGTCTCTTTCAAAGTCAGCATCAACGACGAGGGTCTCGCCGACATCAAGGTAAAAGGTAAATATGGTACCATCGAGAAGGTCAAGAAAGTATCACTCCCTCACACCTTTAACACCAACTTCGGTGAGTTCACCGTCGCTACTACCGACTACTATGTCCCCGGCAAGGAGGTCACTTCGACTATCCTCGTCACCGGTTACCACGCTGCCGCTGAGGATATTGCTCCCGAAATCTCTGTCGAAATAGCCAACAAAAAGTCCAACGTCATTGAGATGGGATACAACACCCCCAACCCCGTGTTGGGCGAAATGATGTTGCAAGACATCATCGACAAATATAACGAACGTGGCATCCGCGAGAAAAACCTCCAAGGACAGAAAACCGCCGAATTCATTGACGAACGCCTCGTCCTCCTCGGCACTGACCTCTCCGATGCCGAGAGCGATATTCAACAGTTCAAGGAAAGCCACGGCATCATCGATGTCCGCGCTGAGTCGCAGTTCCAGATGGCTAAACGCGGTCAATTGGAGGCAAGCCTCCTCGCCGCCGAGACAAGCCTCGAGATCCTTCGCATCACTCGCGACTTCGTCTCCGACCCCAACAACCGTTACGAAGTAATTCCTACCCTCGTCGAGTCTGACGCCCTCGCCGAGGTCATCAACGTATACAACAATTTACTCGTTGAGCGACAAGACCTCCTGCTCACCGTCAGCCAGGACAACCCCACTGTCGTCAAAATCAACGCCCGCGTTGATGCCATGCGCACCAATATCATCGCCGCCGCCAACCAGAACTTCAACAACGTTCAACTGCAAGTGCGCGACCTTAAACGTCAAATCGAGAACAACTATGGTCGTCTCAGCAATGTCCCCGACCAGGAACGTATCGTCCTCGATATGCAACGTCAATTGCAAGTCAAGCAAGAACTTTACCTCTTCCTCCGTCAGAAACAAGAGGAAAATGCCATGCTCATCGCCAATGCCGTGCCCAAGGGCTTGATTGTCGATGCTCCTTATACTCTCAAGGAGCCCCTCGGCGCCGGCACCAAGGTCATCCTCTTCATCTTCTTCCTCCTCGGTCTGTGCCTCCCGCCGGTTTACCTTTACTTGCTCAAACTTATCCGCAACCGCGTTGAGTCCCGCACCGAAATTGAGCGTCGCACCTCCGCTCCTATCGTTGGCGAGATGTGCACCGTCGACACAGACAAGCAACTCGTCGTCAGCCCCACCGACACTTCTACCGCTACCGAGTTGTTCCGACTCATGCGCTCCAACTTGCTCTTCATCCTCAACGGCGAGACCGACAAAGTGGTCCTCCTCACTTCTTCGACTTCGGGCGAGGGCAAGACTTTCATCTCTATCAACCTCGCCGCATCGTTGGCTATGCTTAACAAGAAAGTCCTCCTCGTGGGCATGGATATCCGCGCTCCCAAGATTGGCTCTTACCTCAATGTCAACAATGGCTTAGGGCTCACCAACTACTTGTCACAGAGCAATATAAGCCTTGATGATATTATCAACAAGCAACCTGTTGCCGACCTCCCCGCCCTCGATGTCATTCTCGCCGGTCCTATTCCGCCCAACCCCGCCGAACTCCTCGCCTCGAACAAGGTCGATTCCCTCTTCGCCGAGATACGCAAGTCCTACGACTACATCATCGTCGATAGCGCACCGGTGGGTCTCGTCAGCGACACGTTCACTCTCAACCGCATTTCCGATGCCACCATATATGTCACTCGTCTCAATGCTACTTCTACTACCGACATTGACTCTATCGACGACATATACGAGAGTGGACGCCTCAAGAAACTCGCTATTGCCGTTAACGGCACCAAGAGCAAGAAATCATATGGCTATCAACACAAGAAAGGAGACAAAACATATTAATCATTGAATATATCGCGATAAGCCCTGCCACTCCTTGTGGCGGGCTTATCGTATTGTAATAACATGACAAACAAAGCACTTAGCATCAACACCGACAAAGACCCTAAAAAGTCGGACCTCGAGCCGCTCGCCCTCACTCGCAGCGACTGGGCTTGGCCCTTGATGTTTTTCCTCTCCATGGCGATGCTCGGGCTGAAGTTCCCTCTCGGCTATTTGTTTGTCCCGCTCATCCTCTTCAATCGTTTCCGCCACGACAAGTACGACTTCATCATTCAACTCACCATCCTCCTCGGCGGATACTCCTTGCACAATACCTTCGACCTCTTCATATATCCAATTTTCGTCCCCATTCTCATCAGCCTCGCCGCTATCACTATTCTACGCAAGAATTTCGTAGTCAAAAAAATCCTGGCGGTGTGTCTGCTATACCTCATCGGTATTCTGTATTTCGTGATGAAGAGCGACGAACGCTTTATCGTGCAGTTGTCGGGGCTTAGTTACTATATGACTATCATATATCTATTCGTGCCTTTTGTCATCTTCTCAGGGCGCGAATTTGATATACGCATTTTCTTCCGCCACCTCATGGTCTACGGGCTCATTATTTGCGCTTTCTATATCCTTGATTGCGTAATCATGAATGGTATGTTCTTCCTCCCCTACGACATTTCGTGGTCAACATTCGATGCTTATTCAGTATTTTACAAGCCCCGTATTCACCCCTTCACTTTTGAATTTCCTCGCCGCTGGCCTCCCGGCTTATTCTTATTGATACCTTTGGTATATCCCATTGCCAAGATGTTCAAACTCAAGTGGTGGCATTGGGCGCTGATTGCCGGTGCCATGTTGGTGTGCCGCACTTTTACATTCACACTTGCCTTTGTCATCGGTTACATTATGTGCCGTGCCAAGGCTCGTCAATTGGTATTTTACGCCATAGGTTTTGTCGCTGCCATGACCGCCCTATACTTCATTGACGGTACTATTGGCGAAGTCACCGTAATAAATGCCGATGGTGAGGATGGTATCGAGACCAAATCGAGTGCACTACGTATCAAGTCGCAAATTGACCAAATCATCTTCTTCGACGAGAACGATGAGGAAACCCTCGCACAATTGGGCACCGGGCGCGGCGCTCAGATTATCCCTAAACTCGAGTTGCTCTACAAACTCGACCGCCAGTGGATTGGTCTCGGCTTCCTCGACCGCGAGCGCACCACAAGCACAAAGTATATCATTGAAAATGAGCTATATAACAACCCGGAGGTTGCCGATGAGGTTGCCACTGGCGTCGAGAGTGTTCCCTTCCAGATTATCCTTGACATAGGTATACTCGGATTGATTATGCACATAATCATTTACATCCTCTTCTGGCTCATTGTACGCAAAATGCCACACGGCTCTGCCTTCCTATGCACTATTGGATTGCTCGCCATAATCGGCATCAGCGGCTTCCACGGGCTCATCCGCACCGACACTCTGCTACTCGCCGCTCTTGTCTTTGCCGCTGTTATACTCAACGACAAGCGCAACATCGGTGGATTTGACTTACCTCCTGTTCGCGACGGTGAAAAGGCACCGACCCTCCTCTCATGACAACAGCCAACGACCGACGCATCGCTCGCAACTCCGCCTTCCTGTATGTGAGGATGTTGCTCACCATAGGCATCTCGCTTTACACCTCGCGAGTGGTCCTGGAGATGCTCGGTGTTGACAATTTCGGCATCTACAACGTCGTCGGTAGCATTGTCACCATTTTTGCCTTCCTCAATGGCACCATGGCAGGTGCCACACAGCGCTTCCTCAACTACGAGATGGGACGCGGCAACGACAGCCGCCTCCACAATACCTTCGGTGCCTCATTCCTTATCCACTGCGGCATAGCCCTATTAGTGCTTATCGCCGGCGAGACCATCGGCTTGTGGCTGGTCAACGAGCGC
This sequence comes from Muribaculaceae bacterium, assembly GCA_051871715.1. GTDB lineage: Bacteria > Bacteroidota > Bacteroidia > Bacteroidales > Muribaculaceae > CAG-873. The sequence continues at coordinate 14,002 of JBJEDD010000322.1, forward strand.
TTGGTCATCGACCCGGCTCGCATGTATGCCGCCAATTATGCCTTCCAATTGTCCCTCCTCGCCTGTATGTGTACAATCGTGCAAGTGCCTTATATGGCGGCGATTATCGCACACGAGCGCATGGACGCCTTGGCAGTCATCACCCTCGTCAGCACCATCCTCAAGTTGGGTGTAGCCCTCTCCTTGGCATTCGCCGGCTCGTGGGATACCCTCATATTCTATGCATGGCTCATGCTCGCCGTCTCGGTAATTACCATGCTCGCTTATATCCTGTTCGCGCGCAAACAGTTTGCCGAATGTCGCATCTCGGGGCGCGTGCCTCGCGATGTCATCAAGAGCATCCTCGGCTTCTCGGCAAGTGATATCTTCGGCAACCTCTGCTACAGCCTGCGCCTGCAGAGTATCCCTTACATACTCAACCGCTTCGGTGGAGCGGCGCTCAACGCCGCCGTAGGTCTCAACCTCACCGTCAGCGGTGCCATCACTCAGTTTGGCACCACTATCTTGTCGGCTTTCCGCCCGCAAATCATCCAGCAATATGCCGGTGAGAACCTCGCATATATGCAGCGACTGATGGCAAATTGCGCCAAATACTCCCTACTGATGGTATCACTGATTGCCGTGCCGGCAATCATCTGCATGGACTTCCTACTGGGCATCTGGCTGGTTGAGGTACCCGCTTATACAGCCACCTTCTGCCGCCTCACTATCATCGCAGCGGCTGCCGAGTTGGTAATCTTCACCATCAACTGCGGCATCCATGCCACCGGGCATATCGCCCGCATGAGCATCATCACCGGCATAGTGTATCTGCTTGAGATACCCTCCATGTGGGGCTTGCTGTGGCTCACTCACCGCCCATGGGTGGTATATGCCGTGCATATCGCCGTGATGCTAATCCTCATAGCCACGGTGAGCATCATCCTCAAGCGACAGATGCCCCAATACGCGCCATGGCGATTCTTCGTCAAGGGTGTCATCACCCCGGCGTCCATCGTTGCCCCGGCTGCCGGCATCGCTTACATAGCCTCAATGTGTCTCGGCTCCTCGTGGCTCCACCTGTTGACCGTCACTGCCGTATCCTCCATAGTCATGGGCTCCCTGGCTTGGAAATTGGCTATCGACAGCGATACCCGTCATGAAATTCTCGTTCGCCTCAAAATCAAGAAACATACGCCCGTACAATGAAAAAGATACTCTTCACTCTCCATCGCATGAACGTCGGTGGCGTTGAAAAAGCCTTTCTGGGCATGCTCAACGCCTTGCCCCACGACGACCTCGAGGTACACGTTGCATTCTTCGTACCCGAGGGTGGCTTTATCCGCTATTTGCCCGAGTGGGTGCACCTGCACACCATCGAGCCGTTGTTCAACAATGCCGCGTTCATCGAGCATCCCATCAAGCGCACCATCCACGACCTGTTGCGCCTGCACACCGGTGCCATACCGCGCTTTGCCGCATGGGTACGTTCCAAACTCAAGGGCGACAAGTCGCTCATCTCGCGCTACTTGCTACGCAACGACGACGCCCTGGGCATGGAATTTGACCTCGCTGTCAACTATGCCTCGCCCCACGAGTATCTCGACTACTATGTGAGCCACCACATCAAGGCTCGCCGGCGCGCCATGTGGATACACTTTGATGTTTCCAAGTGCTTCAACTCCTCGCGAGCCATCAAGGACACCATGGCTGATGCCGACCGCATATTCATAGTCTCGGAGACCGGACGTCGCATCTTCAACGAGCGCTTCCCCGAACTCACCGACAAGACGGTTACCTTCCGCAACATCATCTCGCCCGAGGTGGTCAAGCAAGATGCCTTGCGTCCCAGCACGTTCCGGCGCGTCGAGGGTGCCCTCAACATCGTCACTGTGGGACGACTCAACCCCGAGAAGGGTCACTCATTGGCAATCGCCGCAATTGCTCGCCTGCGTGCGATGGGCATCACAGCAGTGTTGCATATCGTGGGCGGCGGACGCACCGAGTACGACTGCCGTCGCCAGGCGGTGGAGTCGGGCATTGATGATATGGTGCGTTTCTACGGCTCTCAGATCAACCCCTACCCCTATATGGCACAAGCCGACCTGTATCTGCAGCCATCGCTCCACGAGGGCTACTGCATCACCATCGCTGAGGCAAAGATATTCGAGGCGCCCATCGTGGCTACCGACTTCACCGGCGCACGCGAGCAACTGATGTCGCGTCCCAATGCCGTCATCGCCGAGGACTTCACTCCCGAGGCGATTGCCGATGCCATAGTCATCGCCAAGGACCTGCCACGCTGCCCGGGCGACGATACCTGCATCAACGACATGGAGTCGTTCCTGGAATTGCTGAAGGATTAAGGATTGTACAAGTCGGTGTTGTAGAAGTCCATAATCTCGTTGCACAGCTTGAGGGCTTCGGCAGCCGGCGAGTCCGGGTCGAGCGCCACGGCGCGGTTGTAATCGCTCATGGCGGCGCCACGGTTGCCCGCCCGCCAGTGGAGGCGCCCACGCTGATAATAAGCCTCGGCAGTCGCCTCACGAGCAATCACCGCATCCAGTGCCTCAATTTGTGCTTGTATGTCGCTTTTTTCTTCCACAATAATATATGTATAAAAAATAATTGCTAAATTTGTTGACAAATATAGACAATATAATTAATATGGGCAAGAAGATTTTTTCGGCACTGATAATAATCTTGGCTCTGAATGCCAAGGCAGCCGACCCGATGGCGACCAATTACAATGTGCGCCAATGCGAGGGCTCATTAACACCATACCCCACCGAGGTCAATCCGGCAGTATTTCCCGACTCGTTGACCCCGGTATTTATCAACCATGTAGGGCGCCATGGCTCGCGCTACCCGGCATCGAGTGCCAACAGCCTCAAACTCAAGAAGGCGCTGCTACGCGCCGACTCGCTGGGTACCATCACCGCCGTGGGACGTCAATTAGCTCGCCTCAACGACTTGGTCATTGAGCGTAGCGCCAACCAATGGGGAGCACTCGACTCGCTGGGCATCGCCGAGCAACGCGCCATCGCCTCGCGCATGATGTACAACCTGGGCGAAGTGTTCACCGATGGTTGCACCGTCAAGGCATTGTCGTCGTACTCGCCACGCGCCATGATGAGCATGTACAGTTTCTTGCACCAAATGGACCGACTGAACAACCGCATCAATGTCGCTACATCGACCGGCAGGGTCAATAACGCGCTGATGCGCCCCTTTGATATCGACGAGGAATACCTCAACTTCCGCCGCGAGTACGTGTGGAAGCCCACCTATGATGCCTACTTCGAGCAGATGTGCCCCACCGAGGTGATACGCAAGGCATTGGGCGAGCGCTACCCCTTTGCCGATGAAGCCGAGGCTCGCGAACTGGCGATCACCGAGTACTATGTCATCGCCGGCTGTCGTGCCATAGGCATAGACCCCGAGGCGACACGCTTCATGAGCAAGGAAGAGTACAACGCGCTGTGGTCGTGCTTCAATCTGCGACAATATCTGCAACGCGCCGGCAGCACCGTGTCAGTGGTGCCTCAAGATGTGGCAGTGACCCTGTTGCGCGACATCATCGCCACCACCGATGCCTTTATCGAGGGCACTGATGCGACAGTCGCCCACCTGCGCTGGGGACATGCCGAGACCTTGATGCCCTTGCTGTCGCTGATACATCTCAAGGGGTGCTACTACATGACCAACTACTTTGACACCGTGGGGCTCAACTGGTGCGACTTCAATATCGTGCCAATGTCGGCAAACGTGCAGTTCATCTTGTTCCGCGCCAAGGCGTCGGGCAAGTATTATCTGCGTGTAGACCTGAATGAGCGTCCGGTACCCCTGCAGCCCAACGACTCGACCCTGTACATTCCATGGGAGACCGCTCGTGACTATTTGGTACGCTGCCAGCCCCTGTATCTGCTATGAGCGAATTAATCAAGATACCCAAGATAGAGGATGCTCGCGGCAACCTGTCATTCATCGAGCACGGAGCCGTGGGGGTGTGTCCCTTCGAGATCGAGCGCGTGTACTGGATATATGATATACCGGCAGGACGCAAGCGACACGGGCGAGCCTTGCGCCACACCACCGAGATGATAGTGGCGATGAGCGGCAGCATGGACGTGCACCTCGACAATGGACGAGAGCAAACGACTCACCACTTGTGTCGCAGCGACTATGGATTGGTGGTTGAGCCCGGTACATGGCGCCGCATCGACAACTTCTCTACCAATGCCGTGGCGATGGTGCTTGCATCAGCGCCCTATGATGCCGAGGAGTATATTGCAGATTATCAAGACTATAAGGAATATGTCGGCAAGTGAATATATCATCGGAGCCCACGGAGTGTCGACAGTTGACGACTGCCGCATCATTGAGTTGCCGCGCGAGCGACATGTCAACGGGTCGCTGACCGTGGCAGAGAACGGCGGCAACGCACCCTTTGACATCCGCCGGGTATTCTACCTGTATGACGTACCTGCCGATGCCGACCGCGGCGGGCACTCACACCACCTGGCACGCGAGATAATCGTCGCCCTGACGGGGAGTTTTGACGTGGTCATCGATGATGGGAAAGAGAAGCGACGCTTCTCGCTCAACCGGCCCTATCGAGGGCTGTATATACCTCGCGGCTT
>JBJEDD010000323.1:0-4805 GCA_051871715.1 Muribaculaceae bacterium
AGGCAACTCGCAACGATTATTACTTTTTTTAGTCGCTTGATGTCAATAACCCTTTGCATTAGAGCCGGGAGCCCGAATGCAGCAAGCAAGTATGCAGTAAATGCCACGCGGTGATATGGAATCAATATATTCAGTAATATTACGGCACCGATACCACCTGCTATAAGAATGAAATGACTTTCAAGGGCAATCGCTTGCCATTTTCGACGGCAGAGCATCCAAGCCCACAGAAGTAGGTATGCGACACCGGCTGGATGGTAAAAAATATACGACAATTGAGGCGATAGGTGGTATTCTGCTCGGTTGGCAGTACCCGGGGCGAGACCCAAGGCTATAACAGCAATGGTGGCGCCTATTGCAGCTGCCAAAACATCAGCCTTGACCCTTTGGTGGCATATCATCAACAATATGCTACCACCTATTAGTGCAATGCCAAACGCTTCGTGCCATAGTCCGGTTATCAAGCACAAAAGGAACATCCATAGGGGTGCAACCGTACCTTTATTCAGGAGCACGAAGGCGATTAGCATCAATGCGCCGGACCATGTGTAGTTCATTTGGTACGAGGTATAAAACATTGCATCGTGCCATGGAAGGGCACAAATAAACAGTAGCATAAATGCAGTGAACCATCCAAAATCTTTGAATACTGCTGACGATAATTTTCTGAAGCAAATCAAAATCGTGGTAAAAGCACAACTTGTGAAAAAAGCTAATACCCACCTCGGAAGAAGGTACATAAGTCCGGGTAATATTATCTGCGGTATACGTGCATTGTCTATTGTATAACGTTCTAAAATATGATACTTCATACCTTCCCAAAAATTGAAACAACCTGTATCATCGGTCCCATAGGACTTCAACGCTGAAAGAAAGACATAGTCATCACTACCGCAGGGTGTCGCCATATAGAAAAAGGCGAAAAATAGTATGACTATACCGCTCAAGATATAGATAATGGTGATGGTTCTCTTTGAGTTCATCCTTTTAAAATTTTGTAGGTGCAAAGGTACGCATTTTTTTTGTGACATAAAACAGGAGAGGCTCAACCTTGCCGGTCGAGCCTCTCGCTTTGATTATTACTATGAATGAATGTTTTTATTCGGCGGGATTGAGGATGATGACTTGGCGGTTGTTCTGGGCGAGGATGTCGTTCCAGAAGTTCATCAGGTCTTCAACGGTGATAGAGTTGTAAACGTCGACAGCACCGAGGAAGGTCATCACGTTGTTGAGATAGTAGTTGCCGATGGCACCTGCCCACGACTCGTTTTCGTCGAGGGCCTCGGTGGAAACTTTCACCATGTATTCGCGCACGGTGGCGAGTTCGTCGGCAGTTACATTTTGACCCATTTCCACGATGATTTGGTCAACAGCGGCGAGGACTTCGTCGCGGAGTTCCGGCTTCATGGGGAAGGGGATGAAGAGGTTGAAGTTTGCATCGCCGGTGCGGTCCATCGAGCCACGTGAGCCGATAGAGTAGGTAGCGCCCATTTCCTCGCGCACCTTGTTGAGGAGGCGAGTGCTCATGATTTGACCAACCATAGAGGCGATAGCGCGGTCCTTGGCGGTGTAAGTGCGCTTGCCGGCATAGTTGTAGTATGCCCATACTTGCGGGGTGGTCATTGCTACGCTGTTCACGGTGACTTGAGCGCCGAGGGTGGGCTCGAGGTCGGCATTGGTGACATATTCTACGCTACCGGCACCGGTGGGCAGGGTGGCGATGTATTGCTCTACCAGGGGTTTGAGTTCATCGAGGGTGAAGTCGCCCACGAATACGAAGGTGAAGTCGCCGGCATTGGCAAGCATCTGCTTGACGATGGCATTGGTGCGGTCGCAGTTGGCGCGGTCGATGATGGCGCTGGTGATGAGTTGCTCGCAGGCAGCCTTGTACATCACGCTCTGTACCAATTGCTGGAACTTAAACTCGGGAGTCGACTCTTGGTTGGAGAGGATGCCCTTGAACAAGTTCTGTCCGGCGGCAAATTCGTCAGCCTTGATGTCGAATTCGGTGAAGTAGGCATAGATGAGTTCCATCAATGTGCCGAGGTCTTGCTTGGTGGCGTTGCCGTCGAGCGAGCGGTCATACTTGTCGATGCTCAGGCTGAGACCTACTTGCTTGCCTTGCAGATACTTGCTGAGGTCGCTGTTGGAGTAAGCACCCAAGCCGTAGTTGTTGATAGCATAGGGCAGGAAGATGATATTGTCGGCATCCTCGGCGGGGAGTACGCTGTAACCGCCCTTGGCAATAGCATAGAACTGGATATCATTGTTCTTGAGGGTAGTGGGCTTGACAATCACCTTGACACCGTTGCTGAGTGTCCACTCGGTGGCATCCCACATGTCGCTGTGTTGCTCGGCTGCTACGGCGCCGGCAGCGGGCAGGGCGGGAATCAGCGGGTCGGTGCGCATCTCGTCCTTGTAGGGCTCGAGGTCCTCGGCGTCAACGGCGGCGAGAGCGTCAAGCACGCCTTGCTCGGTGGGCACGACGATGCCCTCGGCTTCAGGTACCATGATGGCTACCACGCGGTTGTCCTCGCTGATCATTTCGGCAAGCATACCATTGATTTGGTCGACTGTGAGGGCTTGTGCCATCATGTCGTAGATCTGCTTCTCGGTCTCGATGCCGGGGATGGGGGTGTTGTCGATAAATGCGCGTACATACTCATATGAGTAGGACTCGCTGGGGGTCTTATCGCGCTGGTCATATTGTTTCTGGATGCGCGAGAGGAATTCAGCCTTGGCGCGCTCGTATTCGCCGACGGTGAAGCCGCCACGCAGTGCGCGCATCACTTCGCGATAAGCAGCTTGGATATCGTTGGTGATGTTGTCGTCTTTACCGATGACGGTGAGTAAGAGGGCGTCCTTGGTGCAGGCGATGAAGAATTCGCCGTAGCTGAAGCCTGCGTAGCCGAATGGCGAGTCGGGCTTGTTGGCAATGTCGCTTAAGCGAGTGCTGAGCATATCGCCGATGAGAGAAGTGGCGTAATTAATGGGATAGAAGGCGATGGTGTTGCGTACTTCGCGAGGAATCAGGGGCTCCATCTTGAAGAACATCATAGCCATCTGGCGGTTCATCTCGGGGTCGGCGCCAATGGCAACGATAGTGCCGGGAGTATCCTCAACGGGCACATAGTAGCGCTCCTTGGCGTTCTCGGGCATAGCGATGGGCGAGAAGATTTCCTTAATCTTGCCCTCGATGTAGGCGGGGTCGATGTCACCTACCACGATGATAGCCTGCTGGTCGGGGCGATACCATGTGTGGTAGTAGTCGATGATGGCTTGCGGGGGGAAGTTGTCCACAACGTCCATGGTGCCGATAGGCAGGCGCTCGCCATACTTGTTGTTGGGATATACGGTGGGCAACAACAGCTCCATGAGGCGCATCTGACCTACCATGCGACGGCGCCACTCTTCGTGGATTACACCGCGCTCGTTGTCAATCTCGGTGGGGTCGAGGGTCAAGCCGCACGACCAGTCGTGGAGGATGAGCAAGCACGAGTCTTGCACGCCTTGGCGAGCTACAGGTACCGACGAGATGTTGTACACGGTCTCGTCTACGCTGGTGTAGGCATTGAGGTTGGCACCGAATTTCACGCCGATGCTCTCGCAGTAGTTGATAATGCCCTTGCCGGGGAAGTTGTCAGTGCCATTGAAGCACATGTGCTCCAGGAAGTGTGCCAAGCCGCGCTGGTTATCCTCTTCGAGGATTGAACCAACCTTCTGTGCAATGTAGAAGTCGGCTTGACCCTTCGGGGTCTCATTGTGACGGATGTAATAGGTGAGTCCGTTGGGCAATTGTCCCACGATGACGCCCTCCTCAACCGGGAGAGCCTCCATCATACCTTGGGCAGACATGCCCACAGCGGTAAACAACCCCATCAACAGGGCTATTCCGCATTTAAAAATCTTGTTCATAAGGTTCTAACTATAGTTTATTGTTTTGTTTCTTTGCCTATTAGACGACAAAAGTACCAAAAAATAACAAAACCACGCGTTAATAAAAGTTAATCCCCTCCATTACTCTTTTTTGCTGCTTAAACTTGTTAATGCCAGCGCTCTTATCTGTAAAAATACTGACATTTTAAATCCGGGTCGACCATCACATCAATGCAATAGAATGAGAACGCTTTTTCTATCACGCCATTGTTGACGTACAAATAGAAGGCGTAGCATATATCGTGAACGATGGGGCAGAGGGAGTATCCCTCCGGAAGGTATTCGGTCGAGAACTTTCCGGCATTCATCAATTTGAATGGGTAACTTTCAACAAGCGAGATTGTGGGGTGACTTGTATCGCCCAATGTGTAAGTCGACGTGGTCTCTTCCACAATTGTATCATTGCGATTCCAAAATACATATGGATAGTCGGTCGAGTTTGACTCACGGCATATAAACACCTTTATGGTGTCAAGTGGATTAAGACGCATATGCTCAACACGCTCAAAGTTCTTCAATCTGCTTTGTGCAGGCTTTTTGAAGTCTTCACCATATAAACTATTTTCTATAGTGGTGTTGAAATATGAAAGAATTTTGCGGTCAAGCCCTTTCATGCTCATCCCCTCCAATTCAGGCACCGGGTCGAAAAGCCAGCTGTCGTCTACTGTAGTGCAGTAAATCGGGAAAGGGTCTTCTACTGCGGAGTCATAACTCCTCGTATCACCATCAAAAATTCTGCTTTGGCACGAGGAAATCGAAATGATCAGTAATAGCACTATATGAACTAACGCGGTGTACAGCATGATTTTATCGTTCTTGAAATGAATGATTAAGTCTATAATTATCCCAATAAGACCAAGTATTGATAC
>JBJEDD010000324.1:0-4803 GCA_051871715.1 Muribaculaceae bacterium
CATGGTCGAGCTCCTGCGTCAAGGCGGGCGCGAGGTCATCATTTATACCAACAAAAACGGCTATTACCGCTACATCCGCGGGCACTTCGACGACGTCGCTCTGTGGATTTGCAGCTTCACCAACCCGCCTATCCGCGAGCGCAAGCGATGGACCCTGTGGCAACACAGCCACATCGGCTCCATCGACGGCATCCGCGGTAATGCCGACTTCAACACCTTCAACTCCCCGGCTTTGGGCAACTTCGGCGATTACCTGCGCTCTCACCCCGGCATTTCTTCCATAAATTTTTAAAGAATTTTTTCTTTAATCTTTGCTTAGATGACTTATTTTGGCTAAATTTGCACAATCAAAGCACTAAATACGACGTAATCGAAATACCAAAACAAACAAATAATAACTAAAACAATCATCCTATGTGGTTAACAAGCTCATCTATAGGGCGTAAGTTGGTAATGTCGGTCACCGGCATCGCTCTCGTCCTATTCGTAACTTTTCACGTGTTGATGAATGCGGTGGCTCTATTGTGGCCCACAGCATACAATCAGATTTGTGCCTTCCTCGGCGCTAACTGGTATGCTCTGATTGCCTCTGCCGGGCTCGCTCTGCTCTTCATCATCCACATCGTTTATGCCGTATGGCTCACCCTGCAAAACCGCGCCGCTCGCGGTGCCGACCGCTACTGCGTTACCGCACGTCAGCCCCAGGTTGAGTGGTCTTCCAAGAACATGCTCGTCCTCGGCTTCGTGGTTATCGCCTTCATCGCCGTGCACATGGTGCAGTTCTGGTCCAAGATGCAACTCAAGGAGGCTATGGGCGTAGGCGTTGAAGACCTCGCTCAACTCAACGGCGTCGCTTGCGACCCCGCTATGGGCACACTCTTCCTCCAAATGGCTTTCCAAGAAATTTGGACTCCCATCGTCTACGTCGTTGCTCTCGTCGCTCTCTGGTTCCACCTCACTCACGGCTTCTGGTCGATGTTCCACACTATCGGCTGGGACAACAATGTGTGGATCAACCGCCTCAAGACCATCGGCAACTGGTGGACTACCATCGTGGTGGGCTTGTTCATCCTCCAAGTAGGTGTCTTCACTTATCAAGCAAAACAAAACTACTACACCGAGAACGAAGCTCTCCAAGAGCAATATCTCGAGTTCTGGGACGCTCAAGCCGAGCAACTCATTGCCGACTTCAAGGCTGAGCAACAGCAAATTGCAGCCGCTTATCCCGACAACCAAGATGCCTTTGTTATTGCCCTCGCTCAGCAGCTCGCTCCCAAATACGTGCCCGCCGCACAAGAACTCATCAATAAGGTTCAAGCTCAATGTGGCAAGGTGCTCGATAAATCCGAGAGCATCGCTGAACTTCAAAACTTCGTACAGCAAATTGGTCAACTCCAGGCTTATGTCTCATTCAAGTTGGCTCAGCAAAATCTCCCCCAAGAGACTGAAGAGGCTATAGAGGCTGAAGAGGAACTCGTACAAGATAATGTAAATAACCAATAATTTCTCAATAAGATGACAGACCCCAAACAACTTAAAGACATGATCGATTCAAGTCCTATCATGAAGGACTATGCCGACATCGAATCATACAAACTCCCTGAATTCCAGGTAGATTCTAAGATTCCCGAAGGTCCCGTCGCCGAGAAATGGACCAACTATAAGGCTCACCAGAAATTGGTTAACCCCGCCAACAAGCGCAACCTCGACATCATCGTCGTCGGCACCGGCCTCGCCGGCGCTTCCGCTGCTTCTACCCTTGGCGAAATGGGCTTCAACGTCCTCAATTTCTGCATCCAAGATAGCCCCCGCCGCGCTCACTCGATCGCCGCTCAGGGTGGTATCAATGCCGCCAAGAACTATCAGAATGACGGCGACTCGGTATATCGCCTCTTCTACGACACCGTCAAGGGTGGTGACTTCCGCTCTCGCGAAGCCAACGTGTACCGCCTCGCCGAGGTGTCAAACAACATCATCGACCAATGCGTCGAGCAAGGCGTGCCCTTCGCTCGCGAATACGGCGGCTTGCTCGCCAACCGCTCCTTCGGCGGCGCTCAGGTGAGCCGTACTTTCTACGCTAAGGGTCAGACCGGTCAGCAACTCCTCCTCGGTGCTTACGCTTCGCTCAACCGCCAGATTAACAAGGGCAAGGTGAAGAGCTTCGTTCGCCGTGAGATGCTCGACGTTGTCATCATCGACGGTCGCGCTCGCGGTATCATCGTCCGCAACCTCATCACCGGCGAAATCGAGCGCTACGCCGCTCACGCCGTTGTCCTCGCTACCGGCGGTTATGGCCGCACCTTCTTCCTCTCGACCAACGCTATGGGCTGCAACGGCTCTGCCGCTGTGCAAGCATTCAAGAAGGGCGCTTATCTCGCCAACCTCTGCTTCACTCAGATTCACCCCACATGTATCCCCGTTCACGGCGAAGACCAATCCAAGCTCACCCTGATGAGTGAGTCGCTCCGCAACGACGGCCGTATCTGGGTGCCCAAGAAGAAGGAAGATGCCGAGGCTATCCGCGCCGGCAAGCTCAAACCTACCGACATCCCCGACGAGGATCGCGACTTCTACCTCGAACGTCGCTATCCCGCCTTCGGTAACCTCTGCCCCCGCGACATCGCTTCGCGTGCCGCCAAGGAACGCTGCGACGCAGGTTACGGCGTAGGTACCGGCAACGCCGTTTACCTCGACTTCAAGTATGCCATCGAGCGCGACGGTCGCAAGGCTGTTGCCGACCGCTATGGCAACCTCTTCGATATGTATCAGATGATTTCTGATGACAACCCCTACGAGACTCCTATGATGATCTTCCCCGCCAGCCACTACACCATGGGCGGCATCTGGGTCGACTACGAACTCCAAACCTCTATCAAGGGTCTCTTCGCTATCGGCGAATGTAACTTCTCTGACCACGGCGCCAACCGCCTCGGTGCTTCCGCTCTTATGCAGGGCCTCGCCGACGGCTACTTCGTCCTCCCCTATACTATGCAGAACTACCTCAGCGACCAAATCAAGGTGCCTCACTTCTCAACTGACGCTCCCGAGTTTGACAAAGCCGAGGCTGACGTCCGCGCTCGCATCCAACGCCTCATGGATATCAAGGGCACCAAGTCGCCCGACGAAATCCACAAGCGTCTCGGTCATGTGATGTGGAACCTCGTAGGTATGGGTCGCACTCTCCAGAGCCTCGTCAAGGCTGTTGACGAAATCGAAGAAGTTCGCAAGGAATTCTACAGCGACCTCCGCGTTACCGGTAGCCCCGACGACCTCAACACCGAGCTCGAGAAGGCGCTCCGCCTCGAGGACTTCCTCGTTATCGCCAAGATGATGGCTATCGACGCCCTCAACCGCAACGAATCCTGTGGCGCTCACTTCCGCGAAGAGTATCAAACCCCCGACGGTGAAGCCGCTCGTCGCGACGACCTCTACATGTATGTCGCTTGCTGGAAGTACAACGGCGACAACGCCAAGCCTACTCTCATCAAGGAGCCACTCAACTACGAGGCTATCAAGGTTCAAACACGTAACTACAAGTCATAATCCTTAAACCACGTATCCCCATCCCGGGGTGCCGATAATCAAGAAATTATGGAACATACTATCAGCGTAAATCTTAAAATTTGGCGTCAACGTGGTCCTAAGGAAAAAGGCCAGTTCGCCATGTACCACCTCGACAACGTTTCCACCGGAAGCTCTTTCCTGGAAATGCTCGATATGCTCAACCAACGTCTCGTTGAACAGAACGAGGAGCCCGTTGTATTCGACAGCGACTGCCGCGAAGGTATCTGCGGTATGTGCTCGCTCTACATCAACGGTCACCCCCACGGTCCCGTGCAGGGTATCACCACTTGTCAGCTCCACATGCGCAAGTTCAACGACGGCGACACCATCACCATCGAGCCCTGGCGCTCGGCTGCTTTCCCCGTGATTCGCGACCTCATGGTCGACCGCGCTGCATTCGATAAGATTCAGCAAGCCGGCGGCTACGTTTCGTTCAACTGCGGCGGCGCTCCCGATGCCAACGCTACTCCTATCCCCAAGGAAATCGCCGACGTCGCTATGGACTCCGCTACCTGCATCGGCTGTGGCGCTTGCGTCGCTGCCTGCAAGAACGGCTCCGCTATGCTCTTCGTCTCCGCCAAGGTTAGCCAATTCGCTCTCCTGCCACAAGGTCAGGTTGAGCGCAAGGAACGCGCTCGCGCGATGGTCAAGAAGATGGACGAGCTCGGCTTCGGCAACTGCACCAACACCGGTGCCTGCGCCGCCGAGTGCCCCAAGTCTATCCCTCTGAGCAATATCGCTCGCCTCAACCGCGAATTTATCAAAGCCAAGTGTGCTGAATAAGCATTAGGCTTTCCACCCCTATCGGCGACCGGCTCTTTTTGGGTCGGTCGCCGTTTTCAAAAATTTATTTTCACAATCCTCCCCCTCAACCGCTAATGATAGAGAAAAAAACTCCCGCACCCGATATTATCGAGACAGCCGTCCTCGTCGGTCTTATTACGCCTACTCAAGACGAGGCGCACGTCAAGGAATACCTCGACGAGCTCGCCTTCCTCGCCGACACTGCCGGCGCCGAGACTCGCAAGGTCTTCACCCAAAAACTTGACTACCCAAACCCGCACACCTTCGTCGGTAAAGGCAAATTGGAGGAAATCGTCGCTTACGTCGAGGCTAACGACATCGCTATGGTAATATTCGATGACGACCTCACATCCAAGCAAGTCGCCAACCTCGAACGCGAACTCAAAGTCAAGGTCCTCGACCGCACAAGCCTCATCCTCGACATCTTCGCCCGGC
>JBJEDD010000325.1:0-4792 GCA_051871715.1 Muribaculaceae bacterium
AAAATGAGGCTAAATATCTGTATTTCGGCAAGTTACACAAATGCCTAAAAATCAATGCATTACAAAAATTTAAATAAAAATTTTATTGAAAAATTTTCGTAAATGCTTAGAAATTCGTAACTTTGCAAAAAATTTGAAAGGTACAATTAACATTTGCAGAAAACATATCTGTCTAACAAATTAAAAATTCCGGTTATGAATGTAGAAGAAATCGGCACAAATGCCGGCACAGTATGGCAAGCATTGAATGTTGAAACTCTCAACCTCAAGCAACTCAAGAAAGCCACCAAGCTCAAAGACAAAGAAGTATTTGCAGCACTCGGCTGGCTCGCACGTGAAGGCAAGGTAAATATTGCCGCAGACGAGAACGACCCCAAGGAACTCATCATCAGCCTCGTACAGGGTTAATCGCCCGGCTTCGAGTCCTTACTATAGAGCGACCGCTCGCGCACATCAGTTGCCGAGCGGTCGCTTGTATTTAGTAAGTTTAAGAAAATATTTCAGGGAAAAGTTGCCCCATCGAAAAATAGTTGCTAACTTTGACAACAGAAACGCAACGACAGCAATCAATGGACAGAAAAGGCAAACTATACTTCAGGTACGGCACAATGGGGTCGGCAAAGACCGCATTGTTGCTTACCACAGCATACAACTTTGAAGAGCGCCACATGGACTATATGTGTCTCAAGCCCATCATCGACACACGCGAGGCTCGCAACGTGATACACTCGCGTATCGGCATTGAGCGCGAATGTAGGTGGATATACAACAACACCGACCTGTACAAGATGGCAATTGACCTATATAAGGAAGACCGACGCATCGTGGATTGGTACCTCATCGACGAGGCTCAATTTCTCACCGAGGCACAGGTTGACCAGTTGGCGCGTATCGTTGATGACTTGGGTAGCAACGTAGTGTGCTTCGGATTGCGCACCGACTTCAAGACGCGACTCTTCGAGGGTTCGCGCCGACTCTTTGAAATTGCCGATACCATTGACGAAATAAAATCCACCTGCAACTGTGGCCGCAAGACCATTGTCAATGCTCGCATTGACTCCAATGGAGACTTTGTCGAGGAAGGCGCCCAAGTAGAAATCGGTGGCGACGACCGCTACGTGGCAGTGTGCCGCAAATGTTGGCGTAACAAGCACATAGAACAAAGCTCGCGCTCGATGCTTCCATTAGACCTTAACATTAAAGACGATGATACTCTGTAACTTAAGCGACTGCGATAAATATCGCAACATTTCGCCTCTGTTGGCATGCGCATTAGACTATCTCAAAAACTATGACGCCGAGACATTCACTCCCGGTAGCGTTGAAATCGGCAATGGTGTGACTGTCAAGAGCGAAGAAGTGGGCTTGTTGCCTCGCGAGCACGCTCGCCTCGAAGCGCACCGCCTCTACATCGACATCCATGTGCCTATCAAGGAGGTTGAGACCATCGGATGGGCTAATTGCGCCGACCTGCGATTGGTCCAGGAAGCATACAATGCCGACAAAGACATCATTTTTTATGGCGACATGGCACAATGCCTGTTGCACGTGCGACCGGGACAAATCGCCATATTCTTTCCCGAAGATGCCCACGCCCCCAACATCGGGCTGGGCAAGCATCGCAAATTATGCATAAAAATTCCCGTACAATGAAGAAGACTCTGCTCACCCTAATATTAATAATGTGCGCCACAGTTGCTCAAGCACTCCCCGACTTCAGCAACGAGACCCTGCGCTACAAAGTGACCTACAAGTGGGGCTTAATCAACAAGCAAGCCGGACATGCCACGTTGGTCATCAATGATGCAGGCGATAGTTACCGAGCTCACCTATATGCCGCCTCCGAGCCGTGGGCAGACAAATTTTTCTGCGTGCGCGATACCCTCAACGGCATTATTGCCAAGGAAGGTTTCCGCCCAACTTTCTACGAGAAAATCGCACACGAGGGTAGCGAGCACAAGCACGACACCGTGCGCTTCAGCTACAATGGCAACAGTGTCACCGGCGCATGTACCCGACGCGTCGTTAAGGACGATGAATTGCGTGTAAACCAAGCAATCACGCTCAATGCCGAGGGCGTCACCGTGGATATGCTTTCGTCATTCTACTACATGCGCTCGCTCCCCTTCAACACCTGGCAGCCGGGCACCAAGCACAATATCAACATCTTCTCGGGCAAGCGCAAGGAGCTCTTGTCGCTGAAGTATCGCGGCGTGGAGAAGATCGAGCTTGACGGCAAAGAATATTTTTGCTTCCACATCACCTTCATCTTCACCGGTGAGGGAGGCAAGAAGACATCCGACGACATGGACGCGTGGATCACCGCCGATGCACGCCGTATCCCCATCCAACTGGAAGGCAAACTGACAGTCGGTAAAGTAAGATGCTTACTTATCCAATAATATTTTTTAACGTTTTAAATCTAATCAAAAATGAAAAAGGTAATTTCAACCAACAATGCACCGGGTGCAATCGGTCCTTACAGCCAAGCTATTGACACCGGCACATTCGTGTATGCATCAGGTCAAATTCCCATCAACCCTGCCGACGGCACTATCCCCGAAGGCATCACCGCACAGACAGCCCAATCGCTCGCCAATGTCAAGGCTATCCTTGCCGAGGCAGGACTCACCGTTGACAACGTAGTAAAGACCACCGTGTTCCTCGCCAACATGAGCGACTTTGCCGCCATGAACGAGGTGTATGGCGCCACATTCACTGCTCCCTACCCCGCCCGCTCAGCTGTCGCCGTCAAGGACCTCCCCAAGGGCGTACTTGTCGAAATCGAAGTCATAGCCTTAAGATAAGAGACTATGAAAAGAATACTTCTTCTTTTGTCACTGCTCATCGCAGTGACCTCTAAAGCTACGACCTATTCGGGCACATTGCCTGTAATGTTTATTAATACCGAGGGCAACACGCCCATCACCTCCAAGGAGGACTATCTCAAGGCAACATACTACATCGATCCCATGGGCGTTGAAGGTATCCAAGCCATTGGCAGTGCCGAAGCGCCACTCACCATGCAGATACGCGGTCGCGGCAACTGGACATGGTCGGGCTTCGATAAGAAGCCTTACCGTCTCAAGCTCGACGACAAGCAACCCCTCTTGGGCATGAAGAAAAGCAAGCACTTTGCCCTCCTTGCTCATGCCGATGACAACGTTGCCTTCATGCGCAACATCGTGGGCTTGCAACTCTCGCGCCTCATCGGCTTGCCGTGGACTCCGGCTGATGCTCCCGTCGAAGTAGTCCTCAACGGAGACTACATCGGTCTGTACTTCCTCACCGAGCTCGTTCGTGTTGACAAAGACCGTGTCAACATTGTCGAGCAGCCCGACAATGCCACCGACCCAGAGACTATCACCGGTGGCTGGCTTGTCGAAATCGACAACTACGACACAGACCCACACATCGAACTGTGGGAGAAAGACTCCGAGCACAGCCGCATCGTCTTTACATACAAGACACCCGAGGTGCTCTCGCCCGAGCAAGAGGCTTATCTCACCGAGCAGATGACCCTCATCAACGACGCCGTATACAATCCCGACCTCGAAGACAACACCTGGGAAGACTATGTCGATACCGACCAACTCGCTCGTTATTATATTGTGCAAGAGGTGCTTGACGACTATGAGTCATTCCACGGCAGTTGCTATCTCTACAAGGAGCAGGGCAACGACAAGTGGCACTTCGGTCCGGTGTGGGACTTCGGCAATGCCTTGAGTTGTACCAAGTATGCCTACATCTATCAAGGTCGCACCTGGCACAACACCTGGATTGGTCCCATGTGTAATCACCCACACTTTATGGAGATTGTCAAGAATGTATGGGGCGAATTCTACAATGGCGAGTTCAATACCATCTACCAATACATCGACGAATATGCGGCATACATCGCTTCGGCTGTTCAGAGCGATGCGCAGCGCTGGCCCAACTATGGCAACGCCGACTTTGACAACCGAGTCAGAACGGCAAAGGAACGCCTCGCCTCGGGTGCCAGCTGGCTCCAAAGACGATGGGCATCCGACGATGCATTCGACACTTATCGCGCTTACTTCGTTGACAACGAAGAAGTAAAATGGGAGAATGTACACTCATTCACCTGGTATGACAATGAATATGGTCATTTAACGCTTGGTTTTGGCAGTTGGCCCGGCAAGCCTATGCAATACGACCCCGAGACCGGATATTGGTATTGCGAATTTAAGGAAGAAGGCGCACTCGTCAACCCGATGATCATCTTTAATGATAGCAACGGTGGCTCCGGCCATCAAACCGAGGACCTCGTGTTTGTTGACGGCGGTCTGTACGACCGTACCGGTCTCATCGGTATGGCTGTTAATAGCGCCGTTCAGCAAGAGACTGTCCGTATCCGCGTCATCAACCACCAACTCCACATATATACTGATGAGCCCTCAACCATCTCGATTGTTGACCTCAGCGGTCGCATTTCATCCATACCCGTGGGCGCCGGTTCGACAGTACTTAACCTACGTCCCGGCTTCTACATCGTCAACGGTCGCAAAATCCTTCTCTAAGATAAACTTCTAACTCAATAATTGGTTGCCGGCTATGTCAGTCGGCAACTTTTTTTCAAAAAATTTGAGTTTGAGTAAAAAGAATAGGCAAAAAAATTTGTCAGTATAAAAAAAGTGCGTAACTTTGCAACCGCAAACGGGGAATTCTCCCAAGCACATTGCCTTGTGGTGTAATGGTAGCACGTCGGATTCTGGTTCCGCCTGTGAGGGTTCGAATCCTTCCAAGGCAACTCAAGAGGATGTTTCTTTCA
>JBJEDD010000326.1:0-4729 GCA_051871715.1 Muribaculaceae bacterium
CTTGAACATTTCTTGATGTCGTTGATGTATTGGCTACACCGTATGGATGCATCACCGTGAAGGTACCGCTTTCCCAATTATATCTCTCGCATAAGAATGGATGCGCTGCATTTGAACCTCCCGGGTCGGCGGGGTGGAATGAAGTACCACCCACGCTGGTGATATACACACCCGACCCATCGGGTGTCGGCTCGCAGTAGCATGCTGTGAACATCAGCGACGACTCGGGGCGGAAGCGCTCGCTCAGCACGGTGAGCCCTCCTCCGGTGATATCATAGCAACCCAAGCCGTAGTGATTGGCTGCCCATATCTTGTTCAAGCCGTCGTATGACGACATGATATCGCCGGTTAACTCTGACGGTATCGCCGTGGTGCTCACATAGTTACCATCTTTATCGAGTACCACCATGCCGCTCGAGCACTGTGCCATGAAGCCGTCCTTGTAGCGATAGAACGAGGTGATCGACGGGGTATCCACCACCTTGGCGATGCTTGCCGAGGTGGGCGCGTTTTCGGTGAGTTTGTATATGCCTGCCGACGAGCCCGTGCCACTCACATATAGGTAGTTGTGAGCATCGACTTGCAAGATTTGCTCGATCGAGATGCCTGTGAGCGAGGTAAATTTCTCCCACGAGTTATGGCGCTCGTTGACAGGCGAATACATAAAGTTGTAATCCTTGACTGTGAAAATATACTCGTCGCTGGCAAGCACCACCGACATGCCGCCGCTGAGCATAGCCGACTCCTTGACCACATGGTCTTTCTCGTCATATACCACCAAGCCGAAGTCTGTCGCCACATAGATGCGATCGGTCGCAAACGCCACATGGTTGATTGCCTTAGACACCGTCAGGCTGGAGTTCTTAATCTCGGGCAAATTCACGATGCGGCCGTCCTCATAGATAAGGTCGATATTGGCATCGGAGTATGCTACAAACACATATTTCTCGCTGCTGTTGTAGTACATTGCCTTCACGTCGCTGCCGGTGAGTTGCACTCCCGGTGCATAGTAGGTGGTCTCGTTGTATTCTTTGTCGTAGGAGTATAGCGACCCGCCGGTGATGTAGAACACCATCGACTCGGTATCCATCACTTGCTCATAAAATTCGCCCGACATGGGGAAGGTGCGCCACGAACCCGGGGCGTGCTGGGCATTTGCGCACACTGCGGCGGCTATTGCTACTACCGACAAAAATAAGCGTTTGAACATAGTATATTTTCTTATATTATTTACAATTTTTAAGATATTCAATCAATTTGCGCATCGCGCGCCCGCGGTGCGACACTGCGTTTTTCTCTGACTCGGTAGCCTCGGCAAAGGTCTTGGTCCAGCCGTCGGGGCGGAATATAGGGTCGTAGCCGAAACCGCCCGCGCCTGCCGGCGTCTCGAGTATCTTGCCGCGCACTATGCCCTCGAAGGTGTGATACTCGCCGCCGAGGCACAGCGCTATGACCGTGCGAAACTGTGCCGCACGATTGTCGGCACCCTGCATATTGCGCAGTAGCAATGCCATATTGGCAGCGCTGTCGTGTCCCGCGCCGCCGGCATACCGCGCACTCATCACGCCCGGCGCGCCGCCCAACACCTCTACTTCCAAGCCGGTGTCGTCGGCAAAGCAATCGCAGCCATAGTGCTCGGCTACATATCTGCACTTCTGCATAGCATTGCCCTCAATAGACGCCGAGGTCTCGGGTATATCCACGGCACACCCTATATCGGCGAGCGACAATATTTCGATGTCACTCCCGACTATTTGGCGCACCTCGTCGAGTTTGTGGCTATTGTTTGTGGCAAATACTATTTTTCGTTGCATATTAGTTAATTAACGCAGAAACAGCGGGTTTTATTGTTATCCTACCACGATATTGACTATCTTGCCGGGCACCACGATAATCTTGCGGATGGTCTTGCCGTCGAGCCATTGAGCGGCTTTTTCGTGGGCAAGCGCGGCTTTCTCCACCTCGGCTTGCGATGCATCGGCGCTCATGGTGATGTTGTAGCGCGCCTTGCCGTTGAACGACACTGCGTAGTTGACACTGCTTTCCTTGAGGTATTCTTCGTTCCACTGTGGCCACTGTGCATCACACACTGTGCCGGTCTTGCCCAGGGCGCTGTGCCACAATTCCTCGGCTACGTGCGGCGCAAAGGGTGTCAACACTGTTATCAACGACTCGAGCACGCTGCGCGAGTGGCAGTTGCGCTTCACCAGGTCGTTGACACATATCATAAATGCCGACACCGAGGTGTTGTAACTGAAGTTCTCGATATCGTAACTTACTTTCTTTATCAGGGTGTGGAGAATTTTCAAGTCTTCGGCTGCAGGAGCGTCGTCGTTGACCAGCAATTGGTCGCCCTTGTAGAACAAGCCCCACATCTTCTTGATGAAGCGGTTTACACCGTCGATGCCATTGGTATCCCAAGGCTTGGATTGCTCCAACGGACCGAGGAACATCTCGTACAGGCGCAGTGTGTCGGCACCGTAGCGCTCAACGATGTCGTCGGGGTTCACCACGTTGAACATCGACTTGGACATCTTCTCGACTGCCCAGCCACACACATATTTGCCGTCCTCGAGGATAAACTCGGCGGTAGCAAAGTCGGGTCGCCATTGCTTGAAACCTTCGGTGTTGAGTATATCGTTGTTTACCAAGGAGATATCCACACGGATAGGCGTTGTGTCGTATTGACCGCGCAAGTTGTAACTTACAAAGGTGTTGGTATCCTTGATGCGGTATACAAATGAGGTGCGGCCCTGTATCATGCCTTGGTTGATGAGTTTCTTGAAGGGTTCGTCTTCAACCACCTTACCCAGGTCATACAAAAATTTGTTCCAGAAGCGGCTATAAATGAGGTGACCTGTAGCGTGCTCGATGCCGCCTACATACAGGTCGACTTGGCGCCAATAAGCATCTGCCTCTGCCGACACCAATGCCTCGTCGTTGTGCGGGTCCATATAGCGCAGGTAATATGCCGAAGAGCCTGCAAATCCCGGCATGGTGTTCAATTCCAAGGGATAACCTTCCTCGGTGCACCACCCTTTGGCGCGTCCCAGAGGCGGCTCACCGGTCTCGGTGGGCTTGTACTCGTCGATTTCGGGCAACAACAAGGGCAATTTCTCTATGGGCAACATATGGGGAATGCCGTCCTTGTAATATACCGGGAAGGGCTCGCCCCAATAGCGCTGGCGGCTGAAGATGGCATCGCGCAGGCGGTAATTTACCTTCACCCTGCCTATGCCTGCCTCGGCTATGTATTGCTTGGTGCGCGCGATGGCTTCTTTCACTTGCAAACCATTGAGATTGAGCGCTTCACAACTGCTGTTGGTCATCACACCTTCTTTGGCGTCAAAACTTTGCTCGCTCACATCGGCGCCCTCTATCAGCGGAATGATAGGCAACTCAAATGCTCGCGCAAAGGCATAGTCGCGCGAGTCGTGTGCCGGCACTGCCATGATGGCACCGGTGCCGTAGCCTGCCAATACGTAGTCGCTTATATATATAGGTATGCGCGCGCCCGTGACGGGATTGATAGCGTATGAGCCTGTGAACACTCCGCTCACCTTCTTATCTATCATGCGCTCGCGCTCTGTCTTGTTTTTTACCTCGGTGAGATATTTTTCCACAGCATTTTTTTGCTCGGCTGTGGTCACCATTTTCACATAGTCGCTCTCGGGAGCAAGCACCATGAAGGTGACACCGAAGATGGTATCGGCTCGTGTAGTGAAAATTTCCAATGCCAAGTTGCTGCCGGCTACCTTGAAGTACATCTCGGCACCCTCGCTGCGCCCTATCCAGTTGCGCTGGGTCTCTTTGAGCGACTCGCTCCAGTCAAGTTTTTCCAAGCCATCAAGGAGTCGCTGTGCATATGCCGATACGCGCAGACACCACTGATACATCAATTTTTGCTCCACAGGATAGCCGCCACGCACGCTCACTCCTTCGCTCACCTCGTCGTTGGCAAGCACTGTGCCCAGTGCCGGACACCAATTCACCATGGTGTTGCCCAGATAGGCGATGCGGAAGTTCATCAGCATATCGCTCTGCTCTTTCTCGCTCATTGCCTTCCATTCTTCGGCTGTGAATTTGATGTCGCCACATGCTGCCGGGTATCCCTCGGTGCCGTGGTTTTCAAACCACTTCACCAAGTCGCTCACAGGCATTGCCTTGTCTTTGGAGATGTCGTAGTAGTGATTGAACATCTCGATGAATGCCCACTGGGTCCACTTGTAGTAGCCGGGGTCGCAGGTGCGTATCTCACGGTCCCAGTCGTAGCACAAGCCTATCTTATCCAACTGGCTGCGATAGCGATTGATATTCACCGTGGTGGTCTTCTCGGGGTGCTGACCCGTCTGTATAGCATATTGCTCTGCGGGCAAGCCATAGGAGTCATAGCCCATGGGATGCAGCACATTGAAGCCCTGCAAGCGCTTGTAGCGCGCATAGATATCGCTGGCTATATAGCCCAGCGGGTGTCCCACGTGCAAGCCCGCGCCCGACGGATATGGAAACATATCCAATACATAATATTTCGGTCGCTTCTCATCTATGTGGGTGGCGTAGGTCTTGTCATCGCGCCACTGCTGTTGCCAGCGGCTCTCTATCTCTTTGTGATTGTATTCCATTGGTCTTTTTTCTTTATTTATGATAGTGCCAACATGCGCTCGATGGGACGGCGTGCACGCTCGGCTATTTTTTCGTCTATTGTTATCTCGGGTGTTTCGTCGCGCAG
>JBJEDD010000327.1:0-4706 GCA_051871715.1 Muribaculaceae bacterium
AGCCGCCGAGAGAACCACGAAGGTTGAGCGACGACCCCCACCAACCGGCAGCAGGAAGGAAGATATAGTTGCTATTCTTCTTACTCTTTACTTTGTAACCGTTTACGCCATTCATTGTCGTCCATTCCCAGGTGCAGTTGTTGCACAACTCGTATATCTCTGAGGCTGAGGGGAGTCGCCATGGACTGCCCCACTTGTAGCGTGCTACGTCATAAGATGAGTTGCCACTGATATTGAAGTCGTAGTTGCTATTATAATATGTGAGGCTGTTTTCCTTGGTGTACTCTCTCTTGGTTCTCACCTCACCCCAGGCGTAGTAGTCACCATAGCCCGTGGGGCCGCTCGCGCCTACATTGCATGTAGCCCATTTAACTGATAAGCCAAGGTCAACATATTCGTGACCGTTCAACATATTGGACTGAGCATTAGCAACAGGTCCCAACACCGGAAGCAATGCCACCATTAAGGATTTAAAGAATTGTGTCATAATAATACACTATAAGGAATTAAAAATATATCAGTCAAAGTCATCGAATTCGTCGAGTTCCTCGAGCTCGTCTAATTGGTTTTCGAGGTCGTCGTATTGGGGCGAATTGATGTCGATGTGTGTGGGGAGGGAGTCGCTGCCCGGCTCACCGGAGCAGCAATCGATGAGCCACTGAATGGCGAACATTTCGCCGAGGAATGTACCGATGCGTTTGAGGAGTTTCATAGGGGTGATTTATTAGATATTACAATACCGATAGCGAGGCAGAGGAAAAGCGCCCATGGGTAGTAGAGGTATTGCCAAGGGGCGGCAGGCGAAATGCCGGCGAGCCCGGTGGCAAGGAGGGTCTGCGCGCCATAGGGGATGAGGCATTGCATGATACACGAGGAGGTGTCCATGAGCGAAGCGCTGCGACGTGGGGCAATGTCGTATTTTGTCGCAATAGAGCGACATAGCGGACCGGCGGTGATGATAGCCACGGTGTTGTTGGCGGTGCAGAGGTTGACAGCGCCGGTGATAAGGCAGATGGCGCCCTGGGCGCCGCGGAAGCCGGGCTTGAGGCGAGCAATCGAGCGCAGGAGGGCATCGATGCCGCCGGCGGCAGTGATGATGCCGAGCATGCCGGCGGCGAGCATGGTGATGACAATGAGTTCGCTCATCGAGCCGATGCCGTCGCCCATCAGCCGGGCTGCCTCGAGCCATTGCAAGCCCTGAGGAATGGCGCATGCCAAGGCGGCGAAGATGCCACTGAGGAGCACCACGGTGACGTTGATGCCAATAAGCGCCAGGATGATGACCAGGAGATAGGGCAATAC
This sequence comes from Muribaculaceae bacterium, assembly GCA_051871715.1. Lineage (GTDB taxonomy): Bacteria > Bacteroidota > Bacteroidia > Bacteroidales > Muribaculaceae > CAG-873. The sequence continues at coordinate 1,303 of JBJEDD010000327.1, forward strand.
GAGCCACACATCGCTCCAGGTGAAGGAACTGACGATAGCCGAGGCGGTGCCGCCATCCAAGCCGAGATAGGTGTAGATCGCAAGTACGATGATGGCAGCCGGGAGGGCGATGCGGAAATTGGCTTTGAACTTATCGGACATCTTGCAGCCCTGCGAACGCGTGGCGGCGATGGTGGTGTCGGAGATGAAGGAGAGGTTGTCGCCGAAGAAAGCGCCGCCGAGGACGGCAGCCACATAGAGGGGAACAGCCACATCGGTAGCCGTGGCAAACTCAACCACCAGGGGTGTGAGCGCCACGACCGTGCCCACAGAGGTGCCCACCGACATACTGATGATGCATGCGGCGATGAAAATCGCCGGGAGGACAAATCCGGCAGGGCAGCACATCATGGTGAGGCGCACGGTGGCATCGATGGCGCCAATGCCCTTGGCAAGGGAGGCAAAAGCGCCGGCGAGGACAAAGACCCACACCATATATAATATGTTCTCGCGCCCGGCGGCACGCGAGAACACGGTGATGCGGTGCTGCAGAGAGCGACCGCGGAAGATGATGACACTCCACACCGAGGCAGCCACCAAGGCAACGCTCACCGGCACACTGTAGAAATCGCCGGTGATGAGCGAAGCGCCGAGGTATAGGGCTAAAAACACGAACGCCGGCGATAGAGCCAGCAGTCCGTTGATATGTGGAGGTCTACGCGTTGTCATTCAAGAACGTAGGGAAGAACGATATCGCGCCAGACGAGGTATCCGGGACCGAGGAGGTGCAAGCCATCGTTGGTCAATTCGCGGCGCAGATTGCCCTCGGCATCACAGAAATATGGGTATAGATTAATCCACGTAATTCGCTTCTCGCGGGCTAAACGCTCCAATCGCACATTGATGTCGCGGATGACTTGTTCCTTGCCGAAGAGTTTCTTGTAGCGCTCAAAGGAGTTGTTGATGGGCAACATTGACTGCAGATAGATGCGTGTCGAGGGAGTCTCGGCTTGGATGAAGTCGATGAGCTCGCCCACAGCGGTGGCAATAGAGTCGGCGCTGAGGTCGTGCGAGACATCGTTGGCACCGGTGAGGAGGAAAATCTTGGCGGGATGCCCGTCGACTACCGAGCCGACGCGCTCGCGGATGCCGGCGACGACATCGCCATTTATGCCGCGGTTGACCACATTGGGCATGCCAAGCAATTCATGCCACTCGCAGCCATGCGTGAGGCTGTTGCCGAGGAATACAATCTGAGTGGAGTCCACGCCGAGGATATTGAACAACGAAGCACGCTGATAGTACAACTCGGTGTACTTGGGCTTGGCGGGGGCATCTTGAGCTGCCGCGCACCACGAGCACGCAGCAGCCAGAGCCATTGAGAGGATATACTTGAACTTCATCGCGAGGGGTTATTGTTCGGATTCGCGATAAGCATCGATAGCGTTCTTGACCGAGCCGTGCATGAGGAGGAGACGCTTAGCCTCGTCGTATTCCATGCCGAGCTCGTCCATAACCATGCGGGTGCCGCGGTCGACCAACTTGGCATTGGTGAGTTGCATGTTCACCATCTTGTTGCCCTTGACGCGCCCCATCTTGATCATTACCGAGGTAGAGATCATATTGCAGATCATCTTCTGTCCGGTGCCGGATTTCATGCGCGAGGAGCCGGTGACGTATTCGGGACCGACAATCATCTCGATGGCGATATCGGCAGCCTGGCTCACGGGAGCGTCGGGGTTGGAGGTGATGGCGGCGGTGAGGATGCCATGCTCGCGGCAGTCGTTGAGGGCGCCGATGACATAGGGAGTGGTGCCCGAGGCTGCGATGCCGATGACGGTATCCTTGTCGTTGATGTTGAACTTCTCGAGGTCGTGCCAGCCTTGGTGAGTGTCATCCTCGGCATTCTCGACAGCATTGCGCAGGGCGGTGTCGCCGCCGGCGATCAGACCGATTACCCATGAGGGATCCATACCGAATGTCGGGGGTATCTCGGAGGCATCGAGGACGCCGAGACGTCCCGAAGTGCCGGCACCCATGTAGAAGATGCGGCCGCCCTTCTTCATGCGGGCTACAATCTCGGTGACTAATTTCTCGATTTGCGGGATGGCTTTCTCAACGGCGAGAGCCACTTTCTTATCTTCGTTGTTGATGTCGTGCAAGATTTCGCTGACGCTCTTCTTCTCGAGGTCGTTGTAGAGCGAAGGTTGCTCGCTGATTTTTACAAATGCCATGTTGTTATAATTGTGTTAAGAGTTGTTTTATGCGGTGTGGAACTTGATGAGACCCTCCATGGGGCTCTTGATGATGGTGCCAACGTGGCAGCCCATAGCGGCGGCAGCCTCCTCGAGGACGGGGCGGTAGTAGTGAGCGATGGAGCCGATGAAGTTGACGCTGAGCTTATCGTAGTCCTTGTATTGGAGGATATTGCGCTTGAAGAATGCCTTGAACGAGTTGAGGACGAGGTCGTGCACCTCGGGGCGGTCGATATTCTCGATGAGGAATGGAGTGACCGAAGCGAGGAAGCGATTGCCTTGGGGCTCCTTGTAGACGCGGCGAATGATGGTGAGGCGGTCGAGGTCGTACTGCTTGAGGAACTTGGCGCAGAGGTCGGCGGGGAGTTGATTTTTGAGGATGTCGCCGATGAGGATTTTGCCAAGGACAGCACCCGAGCCTTCGTCGCCGAGGATGTAACCCAGGGGCGAGACGTTATCACAGATGACGTTGCCGTCGTAGTAGCACGAGTTGGAGCCGGTGCCCATGATACATGCGATGCCGGGCTGGCGACCACACAGGGCGCGAGCAGCGGCGAGGAGGTCGGTGTGTACCTCGATGGTGGTGGCATCGGGGAAGTTGGCACCGATGGCACGAGCCACGTTGCCACACACTTCGTCGCTGATGCAACCGGCGCCGTAGAAGTAAACCTCGGCGACGGGGAAACCAGCCAATTCGGGGACGAGTTCTTCGGCGATGCGGGTGCGCATCTCCTCCTCGGTGAGCATCACTGCATTCATGCCGAGGGTGAACACTTGCTTCTCTACTTTTCCATTATCCAGCAGACACCAGTCAATCTTGGTGCTGCCACAGTCTGCTATAAGAATCATATCTTTATGTATATTTTTTTCTTGTATAAAATGAGGCCGACGAGCCAGTTAACAATCACGAAAAGGAGGGCAAACGCCAAGGATGCCAGAGTGGCATCGTCGCCACACGCCGGCATGAGGATGCCGTTGTAGATATAGCCCTTGAGGGAGGTAAAGCCGCTCTCGGCAAGCTCCCAAGGCACGCGGATGGTGCCGATGAGGATAGAGAGGACTGCGCCAAGGCAGTAGAGGAACAAGGGATTGATGCCAAAGACCTCGAAGAAGCGGCACCAACGCTTCTTGCCCTTGATGTCAATTATCCATATCAACAAGCCCAAGAAA
>JBJEDD010000328.1:0-4659 GCA_051871715.1 Muribaculaceae bacterium
TATTGGGCAAATCAAGATGCTGAGCATAAGGTAGACGATAATATGTGGTATCTTGATGCCGTATACACAATTGCACCCGATTGCGAGGTATCGAACTTGTATTTTGAGATGACTTGCACAATCAATAAAGAAGATGGTGAAGGCAAGATTGTAAAAGTAGACGGCAAAAAAGTAGAGGTAGGTAATGTCGGATTCTTTATGTTTGAAAATGGTGAATATTCGTATACTACCATGGCTGACGGTTCTTTCAAGGTGACACTTACCTTCCCGTTCTATGTGAAGACTGCCTTGAAGGGCATGATGATGCTTCCTGCTGAAACAGAGAAGGTTACCTCGTATGTCGGAACTGAAACGCTCATTGACGTCACTGAAGAAGCAGGTCAAGTACCTCAACCTAACGGCGCTGAGGGTGGTAACGTATCGGGTGTTGAGAGTTTAGTTGTTGATAGCGAGGGTGCTGTCGAGTACTACAATCTGCAGGGTGTACGCGTACAGGGCACACTAACCCCCGGCATCTACATCCGTCGCACTGCTACCGGCACCAGCAAGGTGGCAATCCGCTGATGAATTGGACTAATTGGCCCTATAAGCCCTATAGGTCCTATAAGCAATAAATACTTAAGCGCGGGCGCGGCTCAATGGAGTCGCGCTCGCTGTATTTTGTTGTAATTACATATCTTCCAGAGTGAAGAGGCGTGTTTCTATCTCATACTTTGCGAGGATACTTGTCTTGAGTATATCCACCTTCTCCATAAAGGCTTTGTGGTCGTAGTTGCGTTGTTGCCTTTTGACTTCGGCGACTACCGCAGTTTTTCCGTTAGTCGAGAGTGCAATGATATCGATTTCGTTAGCATCCTTACCCTTTTTACGTTCCCACCAAGAGCCGATATCGGAGTATTGGTGGCTTTCCATCATCTTAAGGCGGAACCATTTTTCGAGTGCGGGACCTGAAAAAGTCGGGTAATTGGAGGTGATGATGTGACGTAGGTACTCAAAGTTGTTAAGTTCAATTAAAGTGTGATTACGGTCAAAAAAGTTAAACCAGAACTTGAGGAAATTATCGTGAATCTGATATTGGACATTTTGCGAGCGAGGCTTAGACAAAATCGGGCGAACTCGCTTAATCAGCGAGTAATCTTCGATGAGGCGTTTGAGGTGTCCGGCAACAGTCACGCCGTTGAGTGCGCTCTCGATTTCGCCTTGAGTATTGATACCGGAAGCAATGCAGCTCAAGACAGAAAAGTATAATCCGTAGTCTTTGCCAAATTCCTCAATCAAGAGATTACGACCCTCATTTGTGAATAGAGAATTCTCACGTACGATATAATCAAACATGCCATCGATAGACAAATCAGTGTTATCACAAAGCAGCTCGATATATTTTGGTACTCCACCGGTGACAGTGAATAGTGCAAGCAATTCGTCATTCGAGTAGTTAGGGCGGAAATCATGCATAATCTCTTTCATAGTCTCGGTGCCGAAGCCCGATAGACGAATCATTGCATCCGCTCTGCCGAATAGGGGTTCGTGATAATTTTCGAAGACCTTGTGCATCATAGAATATACCGAACCCATGAGCAACAAATTGACATTGGTGTTGTCACGGTAAGCGTCCCAGATATTCTGCATATCACTATATACCGATGGGTTGATATTGAGGAACTCTTGAAATTCATCAATAATCAGGTTGAACTTGCGAGACTTGGCAAGTTCCATCAACAATCGGAATAATGATTTGAAGGATTTTAATTCAGAGGGGACATAACAAGACAGAGCTTCTGAGATAAGCCCGGCGAACTCTTCGCACAGAGCAGCTTCGTTTTTTCTGCTGACGAAGAGGTAAACAGTAGGGTAGTCTCCGTGAGTGGCACGGAGAGCAAGAGAAGTCTTACCGATGCGGCGCCGACCGGTTACGACTGTCATTCTCGATCGAGAAGCAAAAGCACTACTCTGTATACGTCTTAGCTCCTCTATTTCCTTTGTTCGATTATAAAATTTCATGTTTTATCACCGTGGTAATTATTACCGCGGTGACAAAGTTACAAATTAATTTCCGATTGACAAGAGGGTGATGAAAAATTTTTTAGTAGCTGTGTGGGTGAAATGGCAGGGAGGGTGGCATTAAAGAGCAAATGTACCGCACACGAGGTAATTATTGCAGGGAGTGTGAAGCGTGATGATAAAAAAGAGATGGCTCGGTGGTGAGTCATCTCTTTTTCAAGGCTTTTCTCAAAGCCAATGCATTACCTAACATAAAACACAATCTGTTTTCATTGTGATTGACCAGCGAGTGGTCAATGGATACTAACAATCTATACTAACCCTAAAACTGAAATAAGTCATATTCTAAATATGTTGCAAAGTTACTCAGAAATAGTGCGGTGGTCAACGATGTATAAATGCCATATAAGCAAATATAAAAGATTGTATGGGGTAAGTGTTTGATTATTAGTTTGTAAGATGTGTTAATTGTTAAAGAATATATAACATATTGTATAGCCGAGGGGATTAGTTTTCAGATTGAATATTCATGACGTCGTCCTCGAATGTTTCGCGGTTGATGGCACGCGCCTTGGTGCGGTTGCGGTAGGCATAGATGGTGTTGAGCGAGTAGTTGAGGACTTGGGCGATGCGCGGGCTTTCCTCGATGCCTAAGCGCATGAATGCGAGGATGCGCAGGTCGGTGTTGAGCAATTCGCCTTCTTTTAGGACAATCTGCTGGTCGGGCAGGAGCAGGGCGTTGACTTGCTCGACAAAGTGTGGGTAGAGGTGGAGGAAAGCGTTGTCGAATACCTCGTAGAACTCGCGGCTCTGCTCTTCGACAAATTTGCCCGACTTGGTGAGGCGGTACAGGTCGTCGACTTTTCCGGCAGTAATCTTGCGATTGGCGATTTTGCAGAACTGGTTGAGCTTGTCCATATAAATGGAGCAGAGGTTGAGGAACTGGCTGATATATACGTCCTTAACCTTGTTGGCTTGACGGAGATTGGCTTGCAGTTGGCGCAGGCGGTGCATTTTGCGATTAAGTGTAATCATGGTGATGACCAGCACCACGACTACGAGGACAAGGATGCCGAGAATGATGTAGATGGTATGACGTTTAGAAGCTAATTGCTCGTTGTAAGCGCGCTCGATGATGGGGAGGCTGCGCGAGGATTCGATCATGCGGAGTGGGGCGCCGCACTCGACGGCGTTGGTGAGCGCCTCGGTGAGGTAGAAATAGGAGCGCTCGAGGTCGCCACGAGTGTATAGGACGTTGCCTAATTCCTGGAGAGAGGCGACCTCGCGGGTGGCGGCGCTGAGGTCGGCGAGGGCAGACTGTGCGAGGTAAAATATGTAGGCATTGTCGTCGCCGCGTGAGTGAGCCATCTGGGATAGGTGGTGTGCGGCGCGGGCGCGCAAGGGGCTTGTCGAGGGGGTATTCTCGATGACATATTCGAGGAGAGCGCGAGACTTACCCGGCTGATTGGTACTGAAATAGAATTCGCCGAGGTTAAATTTGTACTCCATTGATTCGGGGTCAAGGACCTCGAGGAGTCGGCTTTGGAGGGCGAGAGCCAGATTGTTGTATTGGTTGCGGAACTTGGCATCACCGGCAGAGAAAGCTGCCATATAGCTGTACATTTGTCGACCGGCGTCGAAGAAAGCAGCCTTGTCGTGAGTAGAAAGATTCAGGGTGTCGATGCCCTCGTAAATCTCGATAGCCGGAGAGAAGAAGCCGCTGAGCGGTAGTAGGGTGGCGGTACCCAGGGCGAAGGGTAGTTTGTTGGATACCTCGGGCATATTCATGCCCATGCTATAATAGTGGAGGGCGGAGTCGTTGTTGAAGCCGGCATATTGCTCGGCAATTTTGAGGATCAAATGCTCGGAGGCGCCGTTGTGTCGGAGGGAGTCGACCGAGCGGTTGATAGCCAACTGACGACGGTCGATAAAGCCTTGGCGCTTGGCGAGGGAGTCATCGAGTGCATAGAGGATGTCCTCGGTCATGTGGCTTGTAATCTCCAAGGTGGCGTGAGCCGATAAAGAGGCTAAGGCTGTAATTACCAGGATTATAGCTTTGCGGGAGGTCATAATTAAGAGAAGAGTTTAGAGATATAGTCGTTGGCGATGGTGACGAATATTGGGCGACCGTCGGGGGTGTATTTGCCCTCGGGCGAGGCGAGGATTTCGGCAATGAGGGCATCGGTGTCGTCGTCGCTGAGGTCCTGCCCGGGGAGGATGGCAGCAGAGCGAGCGAGGGCGAGTGCGGCGGGCTTGAAGAGGTCAGTAGTGTTTAATTCGCCTGATTCACTGAGGTTTTCGACCATCTTGGTGAGCATAGAGATGGCATCGCCGGTGAGAGCCGGCACGGCATTGACAGCCCATGTGGAGCCGCCGAGGAAAGAGATATCAAAGCCCAATTGAGCAGGAATGTCTCCCATGGCAGAGAGGACGGTGCTCTGCGCCGGCGAGAGGGTTATGCTCTCGGGGAATATGAGTTTCTGTGAGGCTACAGACCTGGATGTCAACGAGTTGATAAATCGGTCGTAGAGCACGCGGATGTGGGCGCGGTGACGGTCGATGAGTAGAATGCCTTGCGACGAAGGTATGGCGATGTATCGGCGGTTTATGGTGAAGAAGTGCGAGTGGGTCTCGGCAGTCTGTAACAGAGCCGGCTGA